>JALYTE010000337.1 GCA_030854435.1 Acidobacteriota bacterium
CGCTTGCAGCCTGCGCTTCGCGGTGCGGATTCCGACGGCGTGGCCGCGCTCCATCAACACTTCGTCCACCGGCTCATCGAGCAGAATTTCAACGCCCATCTCCTCGGCGATGCGGGCCATCGCGGCAGTCACAGCGCCGCATCCGCCGACGGGGTGAAACACTCCGTGCTCGTACTCCAGAAACGACAGAATCGAAAACAGGGACGGGCAGCGAAAGGGGCTCATGCCGAGGTACTTGGCTTGGAAGCTGAAGCCGAGCCGGATGCGCTCGTCTTTAAAATGCAAACGTAAATCGGTATCGAGCGATGCCCACGGTTTCAAAAGCGGAAGCAGTTTCAACATCTTCGGCCGCATGAGGTCGCGCCAGCTTTCAAAGGGCGACTCGAGGAACGGAAGAAAGTTTTCCAGCTTGGTGCGGTTGCGCAGCAGAAAGCCGTGGAAGCGCTTGGCGTCTTCCGGAGAAATCGCCGCGATGGCCCGCTCCATCTGCTCGACATTCGGCGTTGCGAGCAACTCTCCGCCCGCGCCAAACACCAGGCGGTACTGCGGGTCGAGCCGCTGCATGGGGACCTCGGCGTCGAGGTCGTAGCCGCACGCCGCGAAAATCTCCTTCAGCACGCGTGGGTACAAAAAGAAGGTCGGCCCGACATCGAAGCGAAATCCATCCTGCTCCATCGTGGAGGTGCGGCCGCCGGCGTGGCCCCGCTTCTCGACGACAGTGACCTTGACGCCGGAGCGTGCGAGCAACATCGCCGCCGCCAGCCCTCCCGGCCCCGCGCCCACAATCACGACCCGTTTGGAACTCTTATCTCGTTGCAAGAAGGCGCTCATCTCCACCAGTGGGAAACGCATGACGCAAATGACGTTTCACCGAGTGTAGCGCGGGAACATCGTTCCACCAGTCAGCGGGAATGAACGTGTGTAGTGGGACTGAAAATTACGCGCTTCTTTTGTGTCTTACGCAACCGGAGAGGGATTGGATGTCCCGTTCAGCTTGCGTTGACGAGTTGGGGTGCAGGGCGCGGATCGGGGCCAGTTTCCATTTCGCGCTGAATCCGCAGCACGAGGATGTCGTCTTCCTGGCCGAATTTCTGGGCAGCGGCGGCGATTTCCTTGGCGGTGACAGGCTTGCTCAGGAGTTCGTCGACGCGCTCGAAGCCGAAGAGCTTTCCATGCGCGTCCTGCGCTTCGGCAACACCGTCCGACATCAAGATGAGCGCGTCGCCGGGAAGCAGCGAGAACGAAGTGACGGGGTATTCGATGCCGGCAACGATGCCCAGCGGGAGCGCGCCCTCGATCTCCACCTCGATGCCATTCAGGTAGGGCGGAAGCTGCCCCGCATTGGCCAACTGCACGTCTCCATCTCGTCCGATTTTCAGGACCATGCAGGTGGCGCTGGCTTGCTCGCGGGAGCAAAGCTCTTCGTTAGCAAGGGCAAGTATTCGTCCCGGATCGGAGCTGTGCCGGGCGGCGGTGCGGATCGAACCGAGGATCAATGCGACCAGCATGCCCGCCTGCATCCCTTTGCCCGTAACGTCTCCGACCACGACCAGGGCCGTGCCCGGGGCGTCGCCGGGCAGTATCTGGAAGAAGTCGCCGCCCACCTCGCGGGCGGGGCGATACTCGCTTTCAACAATGAGGCCCTGGATATGGGGCAGCGTGGCGGGAATCAGGACCTGCTGAATCTCGCGCGCCTGTTGGATTTCGAGCTTCCACTGCTCCCTCAGCCGCTGCGCCCAGATGAACCTGCGCAGCAACAGGATGGTGATGATGAGAAGCGAAAGGATCGTCGAAACGGTGCCGAGCGAAATATGGAAATGCAGGACGGAGAAAGTGGTCTTGACGTGGATCAAGCGCAATTCGTGCTGATAGTAAGCGACGGCCGACAAAACCATAGCGACCAGCGCCATGAACCCTTCGGTCTTCTGGCGTTTGAATCCGTAGTAGGCGACCAGGAGCAAGAGGGCGGCCAGCAGCAGCTTGAGCGCAAGTGAGAACGGCTGCAAGTACGTCCCGGCATGCACGGGAACGACCTGCCCAAATAGCGGTGCCCGGAGCATGGCCATCGTCGCTCCCAGCAGGATGACCAGCGGCCAGACGGACTTGTGCAACGTCCCCATGCGCTTCAGGCGGAACCAGTAGCCCCAGAAGAGCACCCATATCCCAATGCGCAGAGGAGTCAGAACGACGTCGGTCAGAATGACGCCCGAGGTCAGGCTGATCGCAGTCGTGAAGTTGACCAGCAGCACGGTCGCGTTGCCCAGCAACGTGACGGCGCAAACCATCACCAGCCAGAGGTAGGATTTCTCCGCGCGATCCAGCCAGAAGAGCGTCACCGCCATCAGCAGCGCCATGACGAGGATGAGGATTTCCAGAAATCCGCTACCGACCTCGTGGGCGATTTCGTCCCAGTCCATCTGGATCTGCGTGGCGATGACCGAGGCGTAGCCGATCTCGGGTGGCCCTCTCATGCCGCCCGCGTCGGGGCTGCTGAAGGGAGTCGCGCTGTCCATCCACGTGCGAACGGCGATGGTGATAAGGCCGTTGCGTGCGTCTTTCGGAAGGCGAAAAGCGTTGGGCAGCGTGCTGTAGGCGGTGACGTGATGTTCGCCAAACTTGCCGAACTCGCCGATTTGGGTGCCGTTAACATAGACCTGGTAGGCGTCGTCGGCGCTGTCCGGCATTTTCAGCGACAAGGCGCGATTGCCGCTCTCAAGGTTCACATGCAGCCTGTACCAGGCGTAGCCGGAGTGGTTGGGAAACCCCTGCGCCGTCCAGCCCGGGGCGGCTCCTGTGGCCGAGGTTTCAGGCACGGTGAGGTCGATGGTTCCCCAAGTGGAGTCGTTGAAGTCGGGCCGCGCCCAGGCGGGGTCGTCGCCGATATGGAACTTCCACAGCCCCGCGAGTTCCGCGGCAGAGACGCCGAGTTTGACCTGCACGACGGCGTCCGCCGGGTTGTCGCTGGCTGCGCTTGCCTTGGGCGGCGCGGTCTGGGCCTGCAAAAGCTGAGGCACGGCGCACAAGGACAAGAGCAGCAAGAGGAACGACGCAGGTTGACGCATAGGCACTTTCCTTCGGATTCCCGGAATTCAGCGCACGCCGAACTGGACGGCCGCCTCGGGGCGGCTCGTCAGTTGCTTCGGCGGGACTAGAGCCCGAAGAGTCCCGATGCGGACTTCCGTTGTTTGATGACCAGAAGACCCATCAGCAGAGCGCCAGTTGACAGCAGCAGGACCGAACCTGGCTCGGGTACTGCGGTGAAGCCGAGTATCCCGGAGGGAAACGCATTGTCACCCTTTATCGGCGCTCCACTTTCCGTGATGGCGAACTCTCCATTGTTCGGGATGATGCCGCCCCTGAAGCTCAGGAAAAACTGCGTGTTATTGTTCGCAAAACCGCAATTTGCCGAGCTGAAGATATTCCCGTTGGGCTGCGGTGCGCAGTTGGCCGTCTGGGTGGATATCCCCCCGCTGACCGGGAAGATCAGGCTCAGGCCGGTCCAGGCAACACCGGTCTTGTTACGGCCGAAGAAGCAGCCGACGGGAGTGGGCGAAATACCGGGGGGCAGCAGGGTGAAATTGCAGACCCCAAACGAGAACGCAAAAGGCTGCGACGAGATGTTATGCCGGAGAGTATTGGCCGGTGGGTCGAGCACGTTCAGGCGGAAGTCGATCGGGTCTGCCTTGGCAAAGCCGGACAGGCCGCAAAGTATCGCAATCACAAAAAAATAACGGATGGTTTTCATTTGAATCTCCTCGATGAGGCGGTAGGCAGTACCCGGATTGTTGATGACCGCTGGCCGAAAAATCGGAAGCGGCGAATTCAATGGAGCCCTCGGCCGCAGGAGGCGACCGGTCAAGACTTGTGCTCGGCTAAAGTTGCTTGCACCAAACATTACCACAATGGGAAGACGTAAAATCAAGAGAATCTTTAAAAACTTTGGAATCTTCACGAGGCTGTATCATGGCGCGACATCGGCAAGCGCCTCACGGGCGGCCATCGACCAAGCCGACCCCATTCATGGCGCAAAAAGCCGTGCCATGAATGGGCCACCCCGTACCCGGCAAATCTAAAATTCGCGACCCTGGGAAATACTTCACCCGGAGAAGCCTTGGTGGGGTAAGCTGATTGCACTCTTTGAGGGTCGATGTGCAGCGGCGGCCGTTTTTTTGTTGGATTTGGCCCGTTTTTCGTTTTGTTGTGATTGCGACAGCGCCCTGAGATGAGTGGCTTCCGGCTGGCGCTTAGGCCCACTTGCAGTGACGGCTCCTGCCGCGTTTTACCGTAACTTCGTGAATCGGCAATACGGTGCGAAGGTCTATGTTCAATCGACAAGAATCCGAGCACCCGTTGGAGCAGCCCCACAAGCCGGGCGGCGGGCCCGATAACGGGACATGCGTGCAGAAATCCGGGGCCGAATGGCCACCCTTGGAGGACGACAGTATCCAGTTCAAAGAGGGTGACATCGTTGCCGACCGTTTCCGGGTCGTTCGCTTTATCGCGAAGGGAGGAATGGGCGAAGTTTACGAGGTCGAGGACACCCGCTTGCAAGGGGTCCACCTGGCGTTGAAGACGATCCTCCCCCACATTGCCTCCAAGCCGGACATGCATGAGCGTTTCGAGCGCGAGGTGTTGCTGGCGCGGCGGGTGGTTCACACGAACCTGTGCCCGATCTACGACATCTTTCATTGTCGGCACGGAAACGCCGAAATCACGTTTCTGACCATGAAGCTGCTGCCGGGGGAGACGTTGGCGGCGCGGCTGAAACGACAAGGCCCGATAGCGCTGGAGGAAGCGACGCCGATTGTGATTCAGGTGGCGTCGGCGCTCGCTGCCGCGCACGACGCGGGCATTCTGCATCGCGACATCAAGGCGGCCAACATTATGCTCAACGGCTCGGGGCCGCAGGTGCAGGCGTGCGTCACGGACTTCGGTCTGGCGCGCGCGTATCAGACCGACTCGACCGTCCTGAGCCTGGACGGGGTCGCGGGCACGCCGGGCTATCTTGCGCCGGAACTTTTCCATGGCGCGCCGCCCTCGACGGCCAGCGACGTGTACGCGCTCGGCGTGGTGATCTATGACATGCTGGCGGGGCATCTGCCGCCTTTCAGCTTGGACTCGAAGACGAAAGTGACCTCCGACCCGGCCATCGCCCAGCTTCCTGCATCCTGGAAGACCTTGATCGCTTGCAGCCTGGAAACGGAGCCGTCCAGCCGCTACCAAAGCATCTCTGAGGCGCTCGACGCCTTCCGCAACGGCGGACGGCCCGAACGGAGTTTTACGACGATTGGGCCGCCCCTGTCGCGGCGGAGCGCGATTGGGCTTGGAGTTGCCGCGACCGCCGCAGCGGCCGGAGGAGTGTGGTTCAACTGGTCGCGTATCGGTTTCGCGCTGCACCCTTTGCCGACGAAACGGTTCGTCGCGCTGCTGGGCTGGCCGCCGCCGTCCGACGCCCGCATCGCGCCGATGGTCGCCGCGGCGATCGACGCGATCGGCAGCGAACTGGCGCGCGCCGAAGCCTTCGACCATAACCTCCTCATCATTCCGCACAGCGTTGGGAAAGACATGACCAGCCCAGCCCAACTGAACGAACTTCGGGAGTCTTTGGGGGCCAATCTGGTGCTCGCCGTTTCGGGGGTCGCCGAATCGAAGGGCGTTCATCTGATGCTCCGCGTGCTCGATCCTGCGGCGTCACGAACGCTTCGCGAAAGTCCGCTCAACATTCCGCCGGGCGACCCGCTTTCGCTGCCCCAGAGGGCGGTCAGGATCGCCGCGCAACTTCTGAACGTCGCGCGTTTTGAGCCGGACGATGCGCGCAGCAAGGTGGGAACCAACAATCCTGATGCTTTCGCGGCTTTTCAAGCGGGACTGACCCTGAAGAATCAGCCTAACGACACCGGTCTACAGGCCGCAATCGACAAGTACAAGCAAGCCATCGATATAGATCCACACTATGCCAGGGCGTATGCGGGACTCGCCTGGGCCTATTGTCGCCTGTATTTCTTGCATAAGGATACGTCGGCCCTTTCGCTGGCTCAGGTAAATTGCGACGCTGCGCTTGCTTCGGACCCTCGACTGGTCGAAGGACATTTGGCACTTGGATCGGTCTTGCAATATCGCGGCGATATACAAGGCGCCTTTCGCGAGACCAGCAAAGCGCTCGCCATCGACCCGACAAATCCGAGCACTCTTGTTTATCAGGCCCAGTTGTACACTCGTTCAAATCGATGGGAAGATGCGGCTGCGACTTTCGAGCGAGTGCTGAAGCTGCGGCCCAACTATTGGTTGGCACACCACGAGTTGGCAATCCTATATGCCTCCGAAGGACGATATGCCGAGGCGCTGAGCCAGTTCCGCGCGGTCACGCTGGAAATGCCGAAGAACGCCCTTGCCTTCAGCAATGTAGGCGCAGCCTATCTACAGCAGGGGAAAGTTGATGAAGCGATCGAAAACCTTACCAAGAGCCTGTCTCTTGAGCAGAGCGATGGGGCCGCAAGTACGATGGCTGGCGCTCTTCGCGCCAAAAGGAAATATTCTGAGGCGCTTGAATTTGCCAAGAAAGCCGTTAGTCTGGGGCCGGACGATAGCTACAACTGGCTGGAATTGGGCGAGTGTTACTCGTTCTTGCAGGGTCATCAGCGCGATGCGAAAAGCGCCTACGCGAAGAGCGCGTCGCTTGCCGAGCAAGAACTACAGACGAATCCTTCCGATGGCCCGCTCTGGATGATTTTAGCCCTGACCAAGATAAAGTCGGGCGCACCGCAAACCGCTGAAGCGTCAGTCGAGAAAGCGGAGCGCAATCATGCGGACGATTTAGATTCCCAACTTGTCAAAGCGCGGATTTTCGAGTTGCTAGCGAGACGTGATGAAGCGCTTACCACCGCCGTGCGTTGTCTCTCACGGGGTGCAACGCTCTTCCAGTTTGAAACTATGCCAGACATTGGCCCTTTGTTGAAAGACCCTCGCTTTCAGGAAGCCGCAAAGTCCATCCGGTCTAAAACGATAGCGAACCTTTAACCTAACCTGAATTGGAGAATCACAATGCGTATGCGTCGAATGCTTGCACCTGCGGTTTGTTTCTCAATATTCTGGCTCCTGGGTTGTCCAACGGCCCCGTCTCCATCTCCCACGCCGACCCCTGCGCCAGTGGTTGAAAATACTTCAATCAACTATGTGACGCCCCTCGGATACACGCTCGCCGCCACCCAGACGGGACAAGTTCTGGTCTGGAGGCTTCTCCCCACAAACGCGGACGTTGCATATTTTACTGTCGACTTTCCGAGTGTAGATGCCGATCCTTGTTACCCCCACGATCCGATCGTCGGCTGGAAAGGGCACGACGGCCAATGCAAGGTGACCAAGAAATCTGAAGCAGAGTCTCCTGTCATGTACAGCTATAGCACCGAGATGCACATGCAAGACCGCGAACACAAAGACAATAAAGGCGGTAAAGGTGATATACCGTTTCGCTTTATACCCTGTTACAACTGCGGCGGGATATTGGGGCCAGCCAACCCTCCCCAGCCTAACCCGAACCAACCTGCTGCCGTGGGTTCGACCGCACCTCCGGCTGGAACGAGGACGCCACATGCGCGCGCTGCCGCAGTCACTCCAGGTGTCGTTCAAATAAGTTGCAGCGACGGCTCGCTGAATCTGGATCAATCACCCGTCAATGGAGGCTACATTACATGGATAGCCGATGGCACAGTAGACCCCAGTTGGACGGTGAAATTTGCAACGTCGCCATGCGGCACCGATAGTACCTTCTCGGCGTCACAAAATACATGCACCGTTCCTGCCCATCAGCAACCGGGCACGTACAGTTATACGGTTCATGTAGATAACAGCGATGTCTGCAAAGATGTACCGGGGAAGGTCAAGGTGCCATAGATTCAAATGAATGCTTGGGCCGCACTCTGTGTTGAGGTTGACGGCGCGGTGAAACCCATGTCCGAGAATCCGGACATGGGGCATCCCACATCGAGTGGCCCGCATCATGGTTTTGAGGGCTTTCGTCTCACATGTTGCGCGTCGCCCGCTGCCACGATCTCACCTGCCGCACCGCGTTTGAGAACGACCCGAGCACGACGGTGGGGCGCTTGGTGCCGAAGCGTTCGAGGAGTTCTTCGCCGTCTTCAAGCGACCCCCACAGGGCCATCGCGATGCGGTTGTCGGGCATTTGCGTGCGCACCCTCTGGCAGACCGCGCGGGCTTGCGCGAACGCGAAGGGCGGCAACGCGGAGATGAAGATGACCGTGTCCTTCTCCGCTGCGAGCGCGGAGAGGATGTCGTCCGAGATGGTTTCGGGCATGAACATCACCGTCTGATGGCCTTCGCGTTCGAGGAGTTGGGTCAGCATCAACGTGGTCAACTCGGTCGCCTGCCCGCCCGCCGTGAGGCATACGACCGCAAACTCCTTGTGGTGCGGGGCGCGCAGGGCGTCGAGCCGGACGGAGCTGTCGGAGCGGTCGTCGTCGCCGGCCTTCGATTGGTAGCCGGTGAGGCGGGCGACCAGTTCGCCGAGGCTCAAGAGCACGAACTTCGATTGCAGGGTGTCGAGCGCGCCTTTGTGGGTGTCCTCCTCGGCGAGCGAGAGGACGGGAATGACGACCGAGTCGTAGAGCTTCACCAGCGGCTTGTTTTCAAGATACTTCTCGGCGATGGACAAGGCTTCGACCTGGTCCATCGCCAGCAGCCGCTCGTAGAGGTGGGCGGCGGGGGAGAGTTTTGCGTTTGTTCCCAAAAGACTGTGCAGGAACGAAAGTTGCGGAACGTGGCGCCCGACCACGACCAGGCACACCGTCAGCGGGGTCGAGAGGATCAGGCCGGGCCATCCCCAAATCATCGACCAGAAGATCGCGCTGGCCAGTAGAGCGAGCGAGGAGATTCCAGTGCGGGAGCTGAACAGCCAGGGTTCGACGAAGTTGACCGCCGGTATTTCGAGCAGAAGGAACAGCCCGAAGACGCCCAATGGCACCAGCCAGCCGGAGGACAACGCAATCGACAGCACCAGCGGCAGGAGCATTCCCGTCAGCGTTCCGACAAATGGAACGATGCGCAGCGCCCCCGCAATGACGCCCCACAACGCCGCCTCCGGCACGCCCAGGGCGGCGAGGCCGACGCCGAAGAGAAATCCGTAACAGGCGTTGACCTGCAACTGCATGACGAGGTAGCGGCTGATGCGCGCGGTGGCGTCGTCGAGCGCGCGCGTCATCAGGTTGATGTTGGACATCCCAGCCAGCAACAACAGGCGGTGGCGGAGGTCGTCCCAGTTCATCAGCATGTAGATCGTGAAAATGATGACGACGAAAATTTCGCCCAGTGGGTAG
This sequence comes from Acidobacteriota bacterium, assembly GCA_030854435.1. Classification (GTDB taxonomy): domain Bacteria; phylum Acidobacteriota; class Terriglobia; order Terriglobales; family Acidobacteriaceae; genus Granulicella. The sequence continues at coordinate 9,330 of JALYTE010000337.1, forward strand.
AGGACTTCTCCGGCGAGCTTTTCGGTGGCGAGCAGTTGGTCGGACTTGGGGCCGACCACCCGGACCGGGAGCGCATCGGTGCGGGCGGGTGTGCCGCCTGCTAGGTTTCCGCTCACGTCTTCGACGAGCGTGATCGCGGCTTCGAGCGACCGCTCCGCGGAGGAGTGCAGTGCGCCGACTTTGCCTTCGATGTTGGCGCGATAGTGCGGAAGGGTCTCCGCCACGTTCAACAGTTGGCGCGACAGGTCGTACGCGCCGCCAAGCAGGATGGCGCAAGTGAGCGAGCTCATCATCAGGACGGCGAATTTTCGGGAGATGCCCCGCTTTTGCAGCCACGATACCGCAGGCAACAGCAATAGGGAGAGAACCAGCGCAAAGGCCAGCGGAATCAGAAGTTCTTTCGCGAACAGCAACAGAAGGACGATGCCCACGAATCCAACGACGTACCCACCGACCGCGGATTGAACGTTTTTGACTAGGGACATGGCGCCTCGCGCAAGTAAGCTGGCTCGATTCGCCAGAATACAGGAAGGTAGTGCGGTTTCGCTGGCGCACCCCGGAATTCTCTTTGTCATTGGGGTTTCTTTGGAAAGAAGGGCGCAACGATTCACGCTGTATTTACAATGACGCGGTAGTGTGTCCATGCGTGTACGCGCGTAGACTGTCTCCAATGCGTGTATTGGAGGCAGCGATTCTTACGAGGACATTTATGATCCGTCGCCTAATGCTTTGCGCTGCTCTGACTGCCAGCGCCGCCTTCCCGCTCTGCGCCCAACAGGTCAACATCACCGGCGCGGGCTCCACGTTCGCCGCTCCGCTCTATAACGCCTGGGCCAATGAATACGCGAAGCTCCATCCCGGAACGCAGATCAACTACCAGTCGATCGGGTCGGGCGGCGGCATTCGCCAGATTTCGAGCGGGACGGTGGACTTCGGCGGCACCGACAGCCCCATGAACGACAAGTTGCTCGCCGAAGCGAAGCAAAAACTCGGCACCGACATCCTGCACTTTCCGGTCGCGCTGGGCGGCGTCGTGCCCATCCACAATATTCCCGGCGTGAGCAAGGACCTCAACTTCACGGGGGCCGCGCTGGCCGGCATCTACCTCGGCAAAATCACGAAGTGGAACGACCCTGAGATTGCGAAGGCGAATCCCGGCGTCAACTTGCCCGGAAACAACATCGTCGTCTGCCATCGCTCCGACTCCAGCGGTACGACCTTCATCTGGGCGGACTTTCTTTCCAAGGCCAGCGCGGACTGGAAGAACAAAGTGGGCGCGGCGCCTTCGCTCAACTGGCCGGTGGGCATCGGGGGCAAGGGCAACGAAGGCGTCGCCGGTTTCGTGCGCCAGACGCCGAACTCCATCGGCTATGTCGAACTCATCTACGCGGTGCAAAACAAGATGACCTACGGACAGGTGCAGAACTCTGCCGGCAAGTTCATCAAGGCCGACCTGAACAGCGTGACCGCGGCCGCGGCGGGCGCGGTGAAGGCCATGCCAGCCGACTTTCGCGTCTCCATTACCGGCGCGCCGGGAGCCACCGCCTATCCGGTCTCGAGCTTTACCTGGATGCTGGTGCCCCGCGATATGAAAGACAAGACCAAGGGCGCAACGCTCAAGGCGTTTCTGATCTGGGGTATGACGGAGGGCCAGAAATTCGCACAGCCGCTCAGCTACGCGCCCTTGCCCAAGCCGGTCGTCGAAAAAGAACTGGCCGCCATCAAGACGCTGCATTACTAGGACGACAGACGATAAATGGCTTCGACAGCAACGACACCTCCTCCAAGCCTGGTAGTGAAGGACGCTCGCGAGAAGCTGTCTTTGTTCGAGCGGTTGAAGAAGGGTGATGAGGCGACCTTCCTCGTCACCTTTGCTTCCGCGCTCAGCATCATCGTTGTCACATGCCTGCTGGTGCAGCATCTTTGGGTCGATTCGGCGCTCTCCCGCCACGCTTTTGGCTGGAAGTTTCTGCACACATCTACATGGGACCCGGTCGCGGACCAGTATGGCGCGCTTCCATTTATTTATGGGACGGTCGTGACGTCGTTTCTCGCCCTGCTGCTGGCCGTCCCGGTCGGCATCGGCGCGGCGATCTTTTTGGCCGAACTCGCGCCGCGGCGGCTCTCGAACGTGCTGACGTTCATGATTGAACTGCTGGCGGCGGTGCCGAGCGTCATCTACGGCTTGCTGGGCATCTTCGTTTTGCTGCCCATTCTGCGTGACTACGTCGTCCCCCCGCTTCAGAAGACGCTGGGGTTTCTGCCCATTTTCAAGGGTGCGTTTTATGGCGTCAGCTATTTTTCCGCCGCATGCGTGCTGGCGATCATGATCGTGCCGTTCATCGTCTCCATTTCCCGCGAAGTTCTGCTGGCCGTGCCGCAAGCCCAGCGCGAGGCGATGATGGCCCTGGGCGCGACCAAATGGGACGTGACCTGGAAATCGGTCGTGCCGTACGCGCAACGCGGAATGATCGGCTCGGTGTTTCTGGCGCTGGCGCGCGCTCTGGGCGAGACCATGGCCGTGACGATGGTCATCGGCAACGTTCCCGCCATTCACGCTTCGCTGTTGTCGCCGGGGTATACCATCGCCGCAGTGATTGCGAATGAGTTTACGGAAGCGACCGGAGACCTGTATATCAGTGCCCTGATAGAGCTTGCGCTAGTGCTGTTCGCCGTGACGATGATTATCAACGCGATCGCGCGGTTGTTGCTACTGGGCATGAAGTCGCAGGAGACGACGCATTGAGCAGATCGTATCCACCGACGTACAAAAAGGTCATCAATATCAGCATGCTGACATTGACTGGGCTGGCCGCGTTGCTGGTCGTTTCGGTGCTGCTGTTTATCCTCGGATATCTGGTATGGAACGGCGCGCGATCGTTGAACCTCAACTTCTTTACCAAGCTGCCTGTGCCGGCGGGACAAGAGGGCGGCGGGATGGCGAACGCCATTGTCGGCTCCGGCAAGTTGCTGCTGCTGGCCAGCGCCATCGGGATCCCTATCGGCGTGCTGGGCGGAATCTATCTGGCCGAGTTCGGCAAAGGGCCATTCTCATTCGCGGTGCGGTACACGACGGATTTGCTGAATGGCGTGCCGTCGATTGTGATCGGCATCTTCGTCTATTCGCTGATCGTGCTTCCACAGCACCATTTTTCGACATTCGCGGGCGGCGTGGCGCTGGGCATCATGATGATTCCGATCGCGCTGCGCAGCACCGACGAATTTCTGCGCGCGGTGCCCAACACGCTGCGCGAAGGCGGCCTGGCGCTGGGAGCAAGCAAGGCGCAGACGGTGTTGACCATCATCATTCCGGCGGCGATGCAGGGCATCGTCACCGGAATCATGCTGAACCTCGCGCGCGTCGCGGGAGAAACGGCGCCGCTGTTGTTTACGGCGCTGGGCAACCAGTTCTGGAGTCCGGGGTGGAACGGCCCGTCGGCGTCGCTGCCGGTCGTCATCTTCAACTACGCCATCTCACCCTATGAGGACTGGCATCGCCAGGCCTGGGCCGCTGGCTTCGTTCTGCTGATGGGCATCTTTCTAACCAATATCGTTGCGCGCTTGCTGGTCTCCGGCCGGCGTTCGCCCGCACGGAGCTAAATGGCAGCGACGACCACACTTTTCGACATGAAGAAGCTGCAGGGAGCGCGCAGCGCGCGCTTTGGCGACCCCGAGCCAGAGGACAGGGTCAGTCTGCCGCCGCAGTTCACCGTCCGGGACATGAGCTTTTTTTATGGAGATTTTCAGGCGCTCCACGACCTCAACCTGACGCTGCCCACCAAGCGCGTCACCGGCCTGATTGGCCCCTCGGGGTGCGGCAAGTCGACTTTCCTGCGCACGCTCAACCGGATGTATGAAGTCGTTCCGAAGGCCCGCGTCACGGGGACGATCTTATTGGGCGAAACGGATGTTTCGGAGTTCTCGCCCACTCTGCTGCGGCGTCGCGTGGGCATGGTTTTTCAGAAACCCAGTCCATTTCCGAAGACCATCTTCGACAACATCGCCTACGGCTTGAGGGTCAACAATCTCAGCAAGAAAAGTGAGCTTAAAGACAAGGTGAGCGAATGCCTGCAGCGGGCCGCGTTATGGGACGAGGTGAAAGACAAGCTGCACGAATCGGCGTTCTCGCTCTCGGGCGGGCAGCAGCAGAGGCTGTGCATCGCGCGGGCGCTGGCGGTGGACCCCGACGTGTTGCTGCTCGACGAACCCTGCTCCGCGCTCGATCCGATCGCGACGGCCAAGATCGAGGACCTGATCTTCGATTTGCGGCGGTCGTGCACCATCATCATCGTGACGCACAACATGCTCCAGGCCGCGCGTATTTCGGATTATGTCGGGTTCTTTTTGCAAGGCAAGCTGATCGAGTTCGATGCGGCCCGAAAGATGTTTCAAAATCCGTCCAACGGCCTGACCGAGGATTACATTACGGGGCGGTTTGGCTGACGACGCATTGGCCGGTCACAAATAACAACGTCGGAATTAATCGTGCGTTCACGCGGCGTTGTCCGACCGTTCACTTCCAGTTGCTACCATCCAGTCTGACGGAAAAGTGAGCAAGACAGGTGAACGCGGCGGAACTTTCGCTGCGGTTTCGCTCTGCTTAGCCACTTCGTTCAGGGGAATGATGAAACGATTTGCGATATTTGCAGCGGCATTGCTGACCGCCTCGCTGCTTCCCTCCCAGGCGCAGACGAGCGACACAACCGCAACGCACAAGAAGTCCACAAAGACCCAGAAGCATAAGCCGGAAGCCGGCGTCAGCGAAGAGCAGTTTCGCGAACTGCGCGAACAGATGCAGGTCCAGCAGGCGGAAATCGACGCTCTGAAGACGCTGCTTTCGACGCGCGACCAGCAGCTTGGCACTGTACAGCAGAGCGCAACGGAGGCCCAGACGCAGGCCGTGACCGCGACCGCCGCGGCCACGCAAGCCACTGCGGTCGCAACTGAGTCGTCCAGCAAAGTCGAGACATTGCAAAGCAGCGTGGACGATCTGAAGTCCGTCAACGCGAGCCTCACCGACACGGTCATCACGGAGCAGAAGAAGTTCAAAGACCAGGTCGAATCTCCGACGTCGATCCACTATAAAGGCGTCACGATCACGCCGGTGGCCTTCTTCGCCCTGGAAGGCGTGTACCGTCAGCGGTCGGTCAACTCCGACGTCAACACCCCCTTCAATGCGATCCCATTTCCGAGCGCGAACGAAGGACATGTGAGCGAGTTGAACTTCTCCGGACGCCAGAGCCGTTTGGGGGGATTGTTCGAGGGCAACGCAGGCAGTTTCAAGCTGTCCGGCTACTTCGAGTCCGACTTCCTCGGCACCGGCACCTCGTCGAACAACAACCAGAGCAACAGCTATGTGCTGCGTCAGCGGCAGATCTGGGGCAAAATTGAGACGCCTGGCGGCTTCGCCACGTCTGGCGGCCAAATGTGGTCGCTGGTGACCGAAGACGGCAAAAGCGCCGACAACCGCACCGAGAAGCTACCCAACACCATCGACGCGCAATACACGGTCGGCTTCAGTTGGGCGCGCCAACCCGGCTTGCGCTTTCAGCAGCGTTTCGGCGATGTAAAGGCGCATGCGTTCACGGCGGCGCTGTCGATCGAGCAAGCGCAGATTACGGGCTTCAATGCGGCTTCGGCGACCAACGGAGCGGTGCCCGCGAACTTCTTCTTCGCCGGTCCGGGACAGAATGGCGGGCTCTACAACGCGGCCGGAAATATCGGCAACAACAACACGGCGGGCAACGGCGGCATCACGACCTACGCCAACAACGTCGCTCCCGACATCATCGTCAAGGGTGCTTACGACGTGCCCAAGGCGCACTTCGAGTTGGGCGGCATCGCGCGCTTCCTGCGCGACTACTACTTCCCGATTTTGACAGCGACGTCTTCGACGGGCCCTGTGGTCTATACGTTCGCCCAAAACTACGTCAGCAACACGAAGTCCGCGGGCGGCGTCTTTGGCAGCGTTAGAGTTTCGCTCAGCAAGTATGCCGATGTGGCGCTGCAAGCGATGGCCGGTCAGGGCATTGGACGTTATGGCTCCACGCAGCTTGCGGACGCGACGCTTCGCCCCGACGGCACGCTGGAACCGGTGCGCAACTACCACGGCCTGTTCAGCCTCGAAACGCATCCCACTCCGAAGCTCGACGCCTTCGCCTACTACGGCGGCGAGTATGCGCAGCGCACGGTCTACACAACGCAGACGGGCGCGCTCATCGGCTACGGCGCACCGAATCTTGTCGATACAGGCTGCTACAACTTGCCGACGCCTCCTCCGAACGCGGGCGGCTCGGCTGGCTCACTCAGCCCGTCGAGTTGCGCTTCGCCCACACGCTATATCCAGGAGGGCGTGATCGGGTTCACCTATCGCGCGGTAAACACTCCGAAGTATGGTCGTCTCCAGTATCAATTTACGTATAGCTACCTGCAGCGCAATCTGTGGTTCGGCGTGGGCAGCGCGACGACGCCAAGCGCCCCGCGCGCGCTCGACAACATGTTCCTCGTTGGGATGCGTTACTACATCCCGTAGGGCGGTTGCGGCGCAAATGCAAGGACTGCCCTTTGCTTTGGCGAAGGGTCGCCGCGCATCTGGAGCGCGCTATACCATTGGGAAGCGGGCGGACAAGCGATTCGCCGCAACGTTCGAACCCCGGAGGCAGTGAGTGGGAGTCGACATTCGAGTCGAGGACCTGAACGCGTGGTACGGCCCGGTCCACACTCTCAAGGACGTGAGTCTGCACATCCCGGCCAACCGCGTCACGGCGCTGATCGGCCCATCGGGGTGCGGAAAATCGACCTTCGTGCGCTGCTTGAACCGTATGCATGAAACCCATCCGGGAGGACGAGTCGAAGGCTCTGTGCGGGTCGGCGACGAAGACATTTACAAAGACCTTGACGCCGTCGAAGTGCGCCGCAAGATTGGCATGGTTTTCCAACGCCCGAACCCATTTCCGACCCTGTCGATTTATGAAAATGTGGCCAGCGGAGTGAAGCTGAACGGCTCACCGGGCAAGCGGCAGTTGGATGAAATCGTCGAGCATTCCTTGCAGCAGGCCGCGTTGTGGGAAGAGGTCAAGGACGTTTACAAAAAGAAATCCGGGGCGGCGATTTCCGGCGGACAGCAGCAGCGGTTGTGCATCGCGCGCGCGCTTGCCGTCAACCCCGAAGTGCTATTGATGGACGAGCCCGCCAGCGCGCTCGATCCCATGTCCACTTCAAAAATTGAAGACCTGATCTTCGAGTTGAAGGCCGAGTACACCATCGTCATCGTGACGCACAACATGCAGCAAGCCGCGCGCGTCGCGGAAAAGACGGGCTTCTTCCTGCTGGGGCAATTGGTCGAGTTCGATTCGACGCAGAAGATTTTTACCGCGCCCGCGGACAAGCGGACGGAAGATTACATTACCGGGAGGTTCGGATGATGCGTAAAAGGTTCCAGCAGAGTTTGGACGAGTTGAAGCAGCGCCTGCTGGTGATGGCGGGCATGGCGGAGCAAGCGATTCAGCGCGCGACGGAATCGTACACGACGCGCGACCTGAGCGCGTGCGAACTTGTGCTGCTCGCGGAGCCCGCCATCAATCGCCTGGAACGCGAGATCGACCAGGCGGCGATGGACCTGCTCGCGATGGAGCAGCCAATGGCGGTCGATCTGCGGTTCATTCTTTCCGTCATTCGCATCAACTCCGATCTGGAGCGCGTCGGCGACCAGGCCGTCAACATCGCCGTGAAGGTCCGCGAGATGCAGGAGTACGACCATGTCGATCTTCCCGTCGATATTCCCCGCATGGCGTCGCTGGCGGCGGCCATGGTGCGCAAGGCGCTACAGGCCTTCATCGAGGGCAATGCCGAGATGGCGCGGTCGGTGTTGCTGCTTGACGACCAGGTCGACGACATGAACAGCCAGGCCTTCCAGACGCTCAGCGCGCTGATCAGGGAAAGGCCCGAACTCACGCCCCAGGCCTTGAGCACGCTGATCATTTCGCGCAATCTGGAGCGCGTGGGGGACCACGCCACCAACATCGCCGAGGACGTCATTTTCTGGGTCAGCGGCGCCGATGTAAGGCACCACGCCAGCCTGGTCGAATAGGATGCCACGCGAAATTTCTTGCATCGCGCGCATGGGCCTTCTCATCCGATGTTGAGCAACGTACAATTTCACGACGTGAGAGGTGAAGAAAAACATCATGCACATTCGCAAGTTTTCAAGTTTCGCTGCGGTCGCACTTTCGATGCTGTGCGCGGGAGCTTACGCGCAGACATCGACATGGACGATCGACCCGGCGCATTCCAGCACCGAGTTCAAGATCCGGCATCTTGCGGTCAGCAACGTGCACGGCACGATCACGGGAGTAAAGGGCACCGTCGTCCTGGATGAGAAGGACATGACCAAGTCGACCGTGTCGGCCACCATGGACACCGCGACCGTCAACACGTCGAACGAAGCGCGCGACAAACATTTGAAGTCTGAAGCTTTCTTCGACGTTGAGAAAAACCCTACGATGACCTTCAAATCGACTGCGGTAACCAAGACCGGCGGAAAGCTCCAACTGGTCGGCAATCTGACGCTGAACGGCGTGACCAAGCCCGTAACGCTGGACCTCGAAGGACCGTCCCCGCCACAGACGCAGAAGAATGGCAAGGTCATCAGCGGCTTCTCGGCCAGCGGCACGCTGAAGCGCTCCGACTTCAACTTCGGCAGCAAGTTCCCTTCGCCGATTTTGGGCGACGATGTAAAACTCAACATCGATGTGGAGATCGACAAGCAGTAATCATTTCGCGGAAACGAGTGGGGCCGGTGATTGCTGGCCCCATTTCTTTTGCGCGTGGGGGGTCAGGCGTAGTCTTCGACCTGCGTGGCGTCAACGCCTGCTCCGGCATCTGCTGCGCGCAAAATGAGCGTCACAATCACGCTGACCGCCAGGTTCAGCAGCAGCGCGGGGACCGCCGCGTACATCGCATACTCTCCGCCGAAGATGTGTAGCGGGTAGACCGACGCGACGCTCGTGAGTCCATGGGGCGCGGCCATCCATGTGCCCCAGGTCATGCCTGCGGCCCATCCCGCCAGCAGCGCCCAGGGCCGCAGCCAGCGCGTGAAGAGGCCGAGCATAACGGCCGGAAACAGTTGTGTCGTCCAGATGCCGCCCAGCAGTTGCAACTCGATGGCGTACTTCGTATCCAGCTTGAGCACAAAGGCGAGCGCGCCGAACTTTACCGCCAGGCTGACCAGTTTGGCGGTGGTGGATTCGCCGCGATCGGAGAGTTTGGTGCGCCTGAACTCGCCCAGCAGGTTGCGGGTAAAAAGATTCGCGGCCGCAATCGACATGATCGCCGCCGGAACCAGCGCGCCCACCGCGATGGCCGCGAGGCAGAAGCCAGCGAACCACTCCGGAAGCATCTTGAGCAATAGCAGCGGCACTGCGGAACTGGTGTCTTTTGTGACCACACCCGCAGCCAGCGCGACCAGGCCCAGCAGCGCGATCAGACCGAGCAGAAAGCTGTATGCGGGCAGAAACGCGGCGTTGCGGCGGATAACGTTGCCGCTCTTCGCGCTGAGGACTGCGGTCGCGGTGTGCGGGTAGAGCATCAGCGCGATGGCGCTCCCGATCGCCAGCGTCGAGTACCCCAGGAATTGCGATGGCTTCAGGAAGATCGTCGCCGCCGGGGTGTGCGTGGCGAGCGCCTGGCTGGCGAGTTGGAAGACGTGGGCATAGCCACCCAGCTTCCACGGCAGGATGACAAGCGCGGCGATCACCATGATGTAGAGCATCACGTCCTTCACGATCGCAATGACGGCGGGAGCGCGCAGGCCGCTCGAATAGGTGTAGGCGGCGAGGATGATGAACGCCAGCACCAGCGGCATCTCCCCGGTCAGCCCCATCGCCGCCAGCACCACGCGCATGCCCACCAGTTGCAGCGCGATGTAGGGCATCAGGGCGATGATGCCGGTGAGGGCGATGGCCACGGCCAGCCAGCGATTGCCGTAGCGTCCGCGCACGAAATCGGCGAGCGTGATGTAGCCGTGGCGATGGCAAACGCGCCACAGGCGGGGCATCACCACCATCATGTAGGGGTACACGAACACGGTATAGGGCAGCGCGAAGAAGCCCATCGCTCCCGCGCCATAGACCGCCGCGGGAACGGCGATCAAGGTGTACGCAGTGTACAGATCGCCGCCGATGAGGAACCACGTAATCCATGTGCCGAAGCTGCGCCCGGCGAGTCCCCACTCTTCGAGCGAATGCATCCCCGCGACCGGTCGGCGCCAGCGCGCGGCCCAGAATCCGGCCACCGTCACCAGCAGAAAAATAACGCAGAAGACAGCAAGGGCGGTTTTGTGCAGTGGCATAGGATTTGGAGAGTCTAGCACCCAGTCCACAGGAGCGCCCGGAAAAACATGCGTGCGGCGAACAGTGCGCTTCATCGCCGCCGGACTGCGAACGAAGAAGGCCGCGCCAACGACCGTTGAGCGCGGATTTTTCAGTCACGATGAAACCAGTGTGAATCGGTGATCAAGCCCGGCGGGCTCACCGTTCGTCACCCTTTACAATGGTCAGCAGCTAAAGTTTCCCCTCACCGGCAAAGTAGGCCGTCTCGCAGCGGCTATCTCGCTGTACCGTTGTCACGCGCTCCTGTACAAGGTTCGACTATGAAGCCAGAGACGCAGACCCCATCTGCAGTCGCATCTACGGATCGCAGGCTCGATTCCTGGAAAGAAATCGCCAATTTTTATGGCCGCGACGAGCGCACCGTCAAGCGTTGGGAGAAGCTGCGTGGGCTTCCCGTCCATCGTGTTCCCGGCCCTGGACGCAGCAGCATCTTTGCCTGGCAATCGGAACTCGCCCAGTGGCTCGCGGGCAATGAGCTCGGAGCTGCCGATGCGCGAGAGCCTGAGCAGATATCTGAAAGCAAAGACGACTGGCAGCAACCGCCCGCAATTGAGCCTCTCGGCCTGGTAACCCCCAGACCGCAACGCGGCAGCATGGGTCGTCCAGCCATTTTTGCGGCCGTCGTCGTTCTCGCCGCCACCGGCGCCTATTTCTTCAGCCACTTTCGTGTTCCTGTTCTCCTTGCAACGACGCCCCCGCTCCATCGGGCCGCGCATGTGCCTCCGCGACCCGCAGAAGACCTCTACCTCAAGGGCATGTACACCTTCAACAAACGAACTCCCGAGAGCTTGAACCAGGCGGTCGACTCCTTCAATCAGGCGATCGCCCTCGATCCCAACTATGCCGCCGCCTATTCCGGCCTGGCCGATTCCTACAATCTGCTGCGCGAATACTCGCTGATGCCGCCGGAGCAGGCCTATCCGCTGGCCCTGGCCGCGGCGCAGCGTGCCGTTCAACTCGATCCCGATCTGCCCAATGCCCATACGTCCCTGGCCTTCGTGGATTTTTACTGGTCCTGGGACATCCCCGCCGCGCTGCGCGAATTCGATCTCGCGCTGAAGCTCGATCCAAACTCAGTCCAGGCGCGCCATTGGTACGCGAATGTCCTGCTTTGCCTCAAGCGTTATCCCGAAGCGCTTCAACAAATCGAAGTTGCCCGCAAGCTCGACCCTGCGTCCCGCAACATCCTCGCCGACGACGGCCTCATCCTCTTCGTCAGCGGCCGAGACCAGGAGGCCATCGCGTCGCTACAGCAACTCGAAGCCGCCGAACCGCGCTTCCTCTCTCCGCACAACTACCTCGCGGTCATCTTCCTCGCCCGGGGCGACTACCCTAAGTACCTCTCGCAAGCCCGACAAGCCGCCACCCTGCTCCATGACAGCCGCCAACTCACCGTTCTTGACGCTGCCCAGCAAGGGTTCGCCCACGGCGGCAAGGACGAAATGTTCGTTCGCATGATCCAACAGCAGAGGACCTTCTTCGCCGAAGGCCAACAGTCCGCGTACAGCCTTGCTCAAACCAGCGCGCTGGCTCTGGACAAGAAGCAAGCCCTGGACTATCTACGCAAGGCCTACGACCGCCGCGAAGCCGAGGTCGTCGGCATGTTGTGGGACCCCGCGCTCACAAATCTCCACGGTGAACCGGCTTATCGGGAATTGCTCTCCCGGCTTGCCATCCCTGTGCAGACCCTCCCCTGAAAATGAAGGATGCCCCCGCTCGCACGGGGGCACCCTCGGTGCTGCGATGGACGGGCTTACCGGGACAGACGCCTGCGCACCGCCGCCGCCAATCCGAGACCGCCCGTGCCGAGCAGAAGCAAGCTGGAGGGTTCGGGTACGGGGTTGGGATTGCCGTTCGGAACGTTGGCGATGCTCTGCAGGCCGAACTCGGGCATGGTGGCGGTGGGACCGCCGTTGTTGACGAGGATATGGGAGCCGCCCGAGTTATCACAGGCGCCGCCAGGGCCGCCATTCTGATAGCAAATGAAGCCGACGATATTGAACGCGGTGCCGTGGATCGCGAGCGAGCTGGGCAGCCCAGGCGTAAAGTCATAGGTGATCCCGGTGGGGCTGGCGATAAAGCCCGTGCCAGTCAGGGTCAGAACTGAGTCGGCAGAATTGAGCACCAGGGGGATATGGTTGGGATCGAAATTGTCGATGGTCAGGCTATAGCCGGTGATGTCGCTTGGCGCCAGCACGCCGTTGTTGATGTCGGTGTTGAAGAAGCCGTTGACGGTGAACGTGGGGAAGTTGTAATTCACGTTGTACGTAAACGTGGTCGCATGGGCGGCCAACGTCAATCCGGCCAATGCCGCTGCCATGAATGCGGTTCTGAATTGCATGTGATTTCTCCTGGGGGTCTATGAAATGGCGGCCAGCGCGCTCCAAAAGCAGGGAGTGGCAGACGTTGCGTGGTGGACGCTCTGCATTGCAGTCTGCCGTCTGAACGGAACATACGCAACGCGCATCAAGGGGCATCGGAGGGCATGAGAGGGCGGACGGGCGAATCTCGCCCTGGCTACGGGGAAAAGTGCTTCAAACCTGAAGGTTCAACTTACTTCACGCCCGGCCCGGTCTCGTTCCATTCGTAGACCACAATGCCGAGATCGCCGAGCGTCTTCATCGCCACCTCCGTCGTGCGCCGCACCTGGGGACGGGCCCCCGCTGGAATCTTGTGCGCCTCCTCTACCGCCGCCACGCGGCCATAGGGCCACGAACTGCGCGGGACCGCGCGTAGCGCATCGCCTAGTTTGTCGAGCGTGACGTTCAGGTTCTCGCGCCGCGCATTCACGGGACGCATCAGGCCCCCAACGCCGATGTTGGTCGGGTTGGCGTCGGCGATCATGACGTGGATCGTCACCATGCCGGCCTGAATGGTGAGGTACGGGTTCTCCCACGCGTCGAGCGAGTGGACGGCGAGGTAGCGCGACTTCGAGGGCGGAGGAATCAGTTCCAACTCCTGGCGCTGAGACTCCACCTGATCGCGTTGCTGCGCCTCCGCCTTCACGCTCGTGCGCGCGTGCGGGGACGACGTTCCATGGCAACCGGAGAGCAGGGCAACGACCAGCACGGCGGGAGAAAGGGAGTGGGCGGTCACTTGAACAGGATAACAAGAGCGCATGGATATGAATCGAGCAAGCGTGCGGGATGCCCCATGTACTGCTTTTGGGACATGGGTTTCGACCGTGCCACTAAACTCTGTACTCACTGCATTAAGGAAGATCCGATTAAGTCCTTCGGCATTGCCTCCGGGGCTAAAGCCCATCGTTCTAACGGCATAAATATACTTGCCTAACTCATCATTTCTTAGCTGGACAGGGGTACGCCTGAAGCATGATGATGTAGAAGCCGATCCCCTGATCTTCGTCCAACAGCTTAGGGTGAGTCTGTATCGAATTGATGTAGGCACGGATTACGGCTTCCTTGCTTGCCTTGCCGAAGCACGCTATACCACCCGCCGACATACCGTCTAGGAACCCTTCAACGTAGCTGATGCAGTGCTGTCCAGCGCGCCGATCCTCATCAGTTCCGGTAGCCGAATCAGTCTCGCGAATCAGAGCTTGGCAGCTATGGAACAGAACTGAGCCGCGATCTGATGGCGTTGACTGCATCATGGCGAGCGCGAGTAGGGTGCGAGCATGGAGAATCGTAGCAGGAAGATGGCGAACAGAACACGCAAATCTGCTGCCCTTGCCCCATTGGCGCAATTCCCACCTGTCCGCTTTTGTGATACTTTTATGTTCCGTCAGGCGTCTAATTTTTGTGGACACTTGACAAGTACTCCGCTAGGCTAGTGCCAGACACGAGTGCAATAGGAAAAGTGTTTTTGCCAGCACTGACCTGCAATCGGTCGCAAAATTACGAGATCCGCAGCAGTCCAACGAATCTCTCACGGCAAGGCAAGGAAAGACTATGAATCTCCAGAACAATATCATTGTCAAAATGACCCAAGGAGAGACCGCAGGAAATTGCCGCTTGAACTTCTTTCATCGTGAATTTACAGATGACGGCCCCCCCTACTTCGTAGCTGAATGCATGGAAATATCCGGCTGCGTCGGACAGGGAACGACAAAGGAAGAGGCTGAAAGGGACTTGGAGGCGGCGATCACCCTTTGCCTTCACGTCATGCTAGAGGATTGCCTACAGATGGCAACTCGAATGAATCGCATTCCTGATCTGCGTGGAATTTCTTCGCAACGCGAGGTCAGCGTCTCCACGCCTCAACTGTGTTACGGGTAGAGGAAATATGGGACTCTCTGATCTTCCTTTGGCCGATGGGAAAGCACACAAAAAGGTGTTTGAATCGCTCGGCTGGATAGTTCGCAAAGAGAGTACCCACATCATTCTGACCCACCCTGCCCACTTCGGGGTGAATCTCTCAATACCCAACCACAGAGAAGTGAAAAGAGGCACCCTTAAATCTTTGGTGAGAGATGCGGGTTTGACCGATCAAAAGTATCGTAACTTTTTTGATAATTTGTAGAACCATTCTAACCTCTTGATTCAACGGGCCTAAAGGCCCCTGCTCCCTTCGGTGGAACCATGTCACGCTAGGGTCAGGATGACGGCGAAGAACAAGCCAAAGCTACTTCCCGATCCACATTGGTTTGCGTTTCTCCAGGAACGCCGTCACGCCTTCCTGCTTGTCGGCCGTGCCGCACAGCCGCCCGAAGATGTGGGCCTCAGCCAGCAGTCCGCCTTCAATCGACCCTCCATGCTCGACGGCCTCGAGCACACCCTCAACCGCCAGCGGAGCCATCGCCGCAATCGTCGCGGCCATCGCGCGGGCCTGCGCCATCAACTCCGCGGCGGGCGCGACCTGCTGCACCAGGCCCAGCCGCAGCGCTTCTTCCGCGCCGATGACGGTGGCCGTCAGCATCATACGCAACGCCGCGCCCCGCCCCACCAGCCGCACCAGCC
>JALYTE010000373.1 GCA_030854435.1 Acidobacteriota bacterium
ACATCGATCTCTTCACGCCCATCTTCGCCATCAGCCGCGTCGCCGGCTGGGCCGCGCACGTCATGGAGCAGCACGACGACAACCGCCTCATCCGCCCGCGCGCCGACTACACCGGCCCCCCCTACCCCGCGCCCTACGTCCCCATCGCCATGCGTCAATGACCTAAAAAACTGAACGGGACCGCGATCAAAGTCGCGCGGCCCCGTTCATTTCCCAATCACTGTTACCTAATCCCAGTTGCCTGCTTTTACTTCGCGCTCGACGGTGGCACAATCCCATTCATACGCAGATACTCCACCATCTGGCCGTAGTGGTCATAGCCGTGCGCGACCGCGAACGCCGCCAGCGTAGTGCGCGTATTCATCCCATCGGCACCCTTGATCGTCTGAAACGCATTGGCGGAGGTGATTGTCGCGATCGCTTTGTGCCCAAACGCGATCGACCCCTCCAGCGCCTTCACGGCATCGTCCTTTTTGGTCATCTTGTCCAGCGCGCGAATGTCCACATCCGGCTTCAGTCCGCTGACGAGCATGAAGAAGTAGTAATTGGCCTGTGCGACGTGCGCCACCTGAGCGCCAAACGTCCGCACCTTCTCGAACGTCGCGGGACTTTTATCGGCAAACGTCGTTCCGCTCGGTGCAAAGTCATACTTGTCGGCGGGCATCGCCTTCGCCGTCGGCACTGCGTCCTTTTCGTACTGCGTCAGCATCACGTCAAGCGCCTTCGCGGGACTCGTCGTCCCTTCGTCCGCGTGTTGCGCGACCGCCGCCACGCACATCCCCATCGCCAATCCTGCAACCATCATCTTCAATCGCATAACTCACCTCGGAAAGAGTTTTAAAAACGCTTCCAGCTTACCAGACCTTGACTCAATTCCTCACCCCTCCAACCCTCGGGCCCTGGCCGCTCCAACTAGCGCTTGACGGCGGTTATGTGGTAGGAGCATTATGGAAGCCATCCGCGTTTCATCGGAGGTGTCGTATGCGTCTTCGCGCGTTGCTACTGGCCCCGATTGCCAGCTCCTTACTTCTTTTCCCCCTGCTTACATGTCCGCCCCGAGCGCACGCTCAAGCGGAGGCGGTCTCACCCGAGGAGCGCGCGGCGTTTCATCGCGACCCGCAATGGTTGGTGATCGCGCCACACCTGCCCGATCCGAAAACCGCCAGCGCGGCGCAACTGGAGATGGCGGCCGACGTGCTCCGGGCGCGCAGATTCCCGGAAGATGCGCTCGACTACTATGGTTACTCGATTGCGCGCGGAGGCCCGGTCAGCGAACTGCTGAACAAGATGGGCATCGTGCGGCTGGAGCTGCATCAGACCGCGCTGGCGCATGAGTTGTTCCAGCAGACCGTGCGCGCCAAAAAGAAGGACGCTTCGGGATGGAACAATCTGGGCGTCACCGAGTATGTGGACAAACGGTACAACAATGCCATCAGCGATTACCGGCGTGCGGCGAAATTGGATAGGAGATCGGCGGCCTTCCGCTCCAATCTGGGCATGGCGTACTTTGAGAACGGCGACGTCGAGAGCGCGCGCAAGGAATTCGCCGCGGCGCTGGTCATCGACCCACACGCCTTTGAACGCCGCGACTCCGGCGGCATGACGGCGCAGGTGGTCGGGACGCAGAACTACTCGCAACTTGCGTTTGAGATGGCGAAGATTTACGCCCGCCGCCACGACGATGCTGAGACGCTGCTGTGGCTCGCCAAGGCCACCGAAGCCGGATTCGATACGCGCCACGAAATGGTGCAGGATGTGGCGTTGCGCCCGTATGCTCGCGACCCGCGAGTGCTTATGATGCTGAAGAACGCCCAGCAGATGAAGATGCGCTCGGTGGCCACGACAGCCCCCGCGAAAAGCCTGGGGCCCGCGGGCGAAGAGCGTCACATCGACTAGCCCTGACCACGGTAGGGGCAGTGGCGGCAGTCCGAGTTGCAACAAGTGCCGCGACGCAAGTGGTACGCCTCGGTGAAGACTATGTACGGGCCATCAAAGTAGAATTCGCCTTCACGCGGGACGTCCGCTTCCACGGAGCGAGACTCCGGGATGACCGGTTGCACCGGCTGTTCTGTTGGCGCGCTCACGAAAACAACTCCAGGGAAGCTGTGGGCGGCGTGCGGACGGGGACGGCTTCGGTGCGCAGGATGTCGGCGATGGAACGTCGGCACCTGAGCTTCGGAGTGGAAACATTGCTGCCGGAATCCATATTCGTCGTAACGGGAAATGTGTTTTCGACGACCACGCCGTTCCGGAACTGAACTTCGCGGCCTGGAAGAGCGGGAACGCGCTCGCCGGGGACAAGGATTCCGACGAGGTTTAGCGCGTCGGCGGCTGCGACCGAGATGGGAGCTTCGGCGCTGCGCGCGGGGGCTTCGCGACGGGCTTGGCGGAGAGACTCGACGGCTTCGGGCAGGGCGAACTGCTCGCCGAAGGGGCCGCTTACGAAACGCCCGCCGCGGATTTCGCCGCGGGCTTCGAGACGGCGGAGGATGGGCGCGAGTTCGCGCCACTTGGGGGCATTCGATTCGCGCGCGAGCAGGTCGCGGAACAGCACTCCATAACGACCGAGCAGAATGCGGGCCTGGGCGTCGAGCGCGGCGTCGGCGCGTTTGGCGAAGGCGATGGCGGCGGTCTGCAAGTCCAGTTTAGACGACGATAGGACGGTCCTCGAAGATGGGCCACCCGGAGTTACGTTTGGGTCCGAAAGCAGCGACCAGCGGCCAGCCGTAGTGCGGGCGGCGGCGCGCTTGCGCAGGCTGGTGACGGCGGTTTGGGCCAGCGCCACCGATTTGCGGCGCGGATCCATCATGGCGCGAAGCTGGTCGAACCCGTCGGCGGAGGCGAGGCCTGCGGTGGCGAGTTCCCAGAGTGCCGTCGCCGTTTGCAGTTTGGTGAGGCCGCTGAGACGTTGCAGGTCGGCGGTGAAGGCCGCGCCACGGTCGGTGAGGAGCGCGCGGATTTGTTGCGCTTTGGGGGAAAGCGATCGAGTGAGCGTCGCTTCTTCGACGGATTTTGCGGCCAGGGCGTAGTGCAACCACTCGGCCGATTCGCGCAGGAAGAAGGTGATGGGCGCGGCGCTGGTGGGGATGACGCGGCGTGGGCCGGCCTTGACCTCCGGGGCTAAAGAGGCTGCGGACAACTCGGTTTTGCTTGAGGGCACGGGTTTACCCGTGCCGTAAATGCTGTCGTCGCTTTGCGGCTTAAGCCGCTGGGGTACGCCTTTCACCGAATCGACAACTTCTTCCGTGCTGCTGGACGGAACTTGCGAAGATGTCCACGCGGGATGCGGCGAGATGCGGCCCCAACCGATGATACCCGCGAGACACAGGTTGTCGAGCCAGCGCGGGTCATAGTTGGCAACGCGTGCGGGGAGGAGCGTGCGCTCCCATTCGACCGCAGGAGCTTCGAAGGCTTCGAGTTGTTCGATGGCCGCGAGGACACCCTCTTCGCCCGTGAGTTGCGTCTGCGGCGCGATGTGATGCCAGTCGAGCAGCCAGCGCATGAAGACCGCCGCCGACACCGGCTCAACCAGCTTGCGCAGCGTGCCGAGGGTGAGGCGATGGATGCGTTGCAGGATGCGCCGTTCGCACCATTCGATTTCGTGGGCGGCATCGTCGGCGGGTTTCGCGCGTTCGAAGACGCCGCGCAGGGCGAGGCCCTGCATCTCCATCGCGAGCATGGCTTGGTGAATAGCGCTGGGTTCTATGTGCGTGAGAGCGGCGAAGCGGGAAGAGGTCGTGGGGCCGAGGATTTGCAGCCAACCCTGAACGAGGCGCTGAGTCGCATCCTGCGGACCCACATTAGGAGACGATAGAACCGTCGCCGAAGATGGGCCACCCGAAGATTGCGCGGATTCGGGCCACAGCAGGGCGGCTTCGGTCAAGCGCTCTGTAGCAATCCATACGGGTGCGTCGTCGATGAGAACTTCGTGGGCACGGCCGTGCGCGGCGAGGCGCGAGAAGAACAGTGGCCAGTGTTGGGTGCTGCGAATTTTTCCTGCCGCCACGATTTCAACGTAAGCGAGCGGTAAAGCAACGAGCGAAAGCAGCAAGTCGTGGAGTTCGTGCTCGTCGCGAATGTCGGGCCAGAGTTGCGCGCGAACGGTGTCAATAGCGGCTTGATCGAGTCGGCCAGCGCCGTCCGCGACGGAGTCCGGCAACGCCCGGCGCAGCGAGACGGCGCGAGCGCGACGGGCGGCTGCGTCTTCGTCATCAAGAAAAGCGTAGGGCATGGCGTTGATGAGTTCGTGCGCGAACTGCGACGGCACCGGCGTGTCGACTGCGATGCATTGGATCGCGCCGGAGTCGATGCCGCGCAGTACTTCGAGCAGGCCTTCGATATCCATCGCTTCGCCCAGCGTGTCCTTCATCACTTCGCGCACCAGCGGATGGTCGGGGATTTCGATGTCGCCAGTCATCGTCTCGGGGCAGGCGGAAGCGTGCGGAAAAACGCTGGCCAGCAGGTCGGCGGAACGCGTGCGCTGGATCTGCGGCGCGACGCGCTTGCCCTTCGACATGCGCAGCAGTTGCAGCGAGCGACCCGCCGCCCAACGCCAACGGTTCTTGAACAGCGGCGACGGGATCGCAGCTTGCTCGAGGAGTTCTTTCGCGGTGTGTTCGGTGACGAACTTGAAGACGTCGGCGAGCGGGAAGCTGTGCTGCTCAGCCAGAGAAATGTTGATGCCGTTGTCGGTGGCGGCGGCTTGCAGCTCGAAGTTGAAGCCGCGACAGAAGCGCTTGCGCAGGGCGAGTCCCCAGGCCTTGTTGATGCGGCCGCCGAAGGGCGCGTGCAGGATGAGTTGTTGGCCGCCGCCTTCGTCGAAGAAACGCTCGGCGATAATGGTTTGTTTTGTGGGCACCGCGCCGAGGACCGCGCGCCCGGAGACGATGTAGGTGATGAGCTGCAACGCTGCGGAGCCGTTGACGAAACACTCGCGCTTGAGGAAGGCGATGGTCGATAGGATTTCCTGGTGGGGGTCGGGTGCATCGCTGTCCCAGGTTAGAGAATCCAGACCTGGGGTACCCAGGTCAGTTCTAATTCCAGAGAAGCCATTGCGAAGGTCGGAGGGAGAGACGTTGCGAGTGCGGGCGTCGATCTCGACGCGAAGGTCGCTCACGCCATCGCACAGCACGCCCGTGCGCTGTGGGGCTTCGCCTTCCCAGAACGGAATGCTGGGTGGCGCGCCGTGCGCGTCCTCCACCAGCACCCGGCCTTGCGACTCGATGCGCTGGATGCGCCAGCTTGTGTTGCCGAGAAGCACCACATCGCCGGGCGAAGAATCGACCGCGAAGTGCTCGTCGAGCGTGGCGATTTGCACGTTCTCCGGTTGCAGCATCACGGCGAACAGCGCAGTGTCGGGAATCGCGCCGCCATTTGAAATGGCGATCATGCGCGCGCCGCGACGCGGATGCAGCACGCCCTGCACGCGGTTGCGCAGCAGATACGCGCCGTAACGTCCGCGCGAGTTTTCAATGCCTTCGTGCAGCAGTTCGATGAGTTCGTCGAAGTGCTCGCGCGTGAGATTGCGATACGGCCACGCGCGACGCAGGACGTTGTAGAGCGCGGTTTCTTCCCACGGCTCCGCGCCGCAGCAGGCAACGATCTGCTGCATGAGCACGTCCATGGGCTGCTCGGGGACTTCGAGACGGTCGAGTTCGCCGGCGGTCATCTTGCGCAGCAGCGCCGCTTGCTCCAGCAGGTCGTCGCGCGTGGTGGCGAAGAAGCGGCCCTTCGGAATCGCGCCGCGCCAGTGCCCTGCTCTGCCAACGCGCTGCATCGCGACCGCGACAGCGCGCGTGGTCGCAATCTGGCAAACCAGATCGACCGTGCCGATGTCGATGCCGAGTTCGAGCGACGCGGTGGCAACAAGGATTTTGATTTCGCCGCTCTTGAGGCGCTGTTCGGCGTCGAGACGGAGAGTGCGAGAGAGGCTTCCGTGGTGCGCGGCGACGGCATCCGGGCCAAGCCGGTTCGTGAGTTCGAAGCTGATTTTTTCGACCAGCTTGCGCGTGTTGACGAAGACCAGCGTCGAGCGGTGTTGTTCGGCGAGCGCGGCCAGTTTGTCGAAAACCTCCGTCCACATCGCGATGCTGGTGATGGAGCCGAGTTCGTCGGAGGGCACTTCGATGGCGA
>JALYTE010000380.1 GCA_030854435.1 Acidobacteriota bacterium
AGTTGCGCGACGCATATGGTCGAGCATGGGGCGGACTTGAGGACGGTGCAGATTTTTCTGGGCCATGCGGATATTGCGACCACGCAGGTGTATACCCATCTCGCGTTGGGGCGGTTGAAGCAGGTGCATCGGATGCATCATCCACGGGGGAAGAAAAGGGTTGAGGTGGTGGCGTGAAGAGCGATGCCCACACAAGCAAAAAGCAGGTCCTTCGCTCCGCTCAGGATGACAAATTTGTTCAGGATGACGAATCTTTTCAGGATGACAAATCTTTTCAGAACGACAAATCTTTTCAGGATGACAAATCTTTTCAGAATGACAAATCTTTTCAGGATGACAAATCTTTTGTGCGGCTGGCGGAGCGGTTTCTGGCGATGCTGCGGGATGAGCGCGGGGCGAGTGACCATACGCTGCGGGCGTACTCGCGCGAGGTGCGGGGGTTTGCGGATTATCTAGGAGGTCAGCTTGGAAAGGGGGCTTCGGCGAAGGCGGTTGAGCATACGCATATACGGGCGTATCTGGCGACGCTTTATGATCGCGGGTTGTCGAAGGCGAGCGCGGCGCGGGCGCTGGCGGCGATTCGGAGTTGGTTTAAGTGGATGGCGAAGGCGGGTGCGGTGGAGGCTAATCCGGCGGTGTTGGTGAGTACGCCGAAGCTGCCGAAACATTTGCCGCGCGTGCCGAGCGTGGAAGAAGTGAATCGCGTGCTGGATTCGCTGGCGGGGGCGCAAACTTCCGTGGCGGCCCACCCGTCGCGCAAGGAGCGCGCGATGAATGGGGCACCCGACGGTGGGGTTGAGGCGGCGTGGCCGGAGCGGGACCGCGCGATCTTTGAGTTGCTGTATGGGTGCGGGATTCGGAATTCGGAGTTGGTCGGGTTGAACCTCGATAGCTTGAAGTGGGGCGACGATGCCGTGTTGGTGCGCGGCAAAGGCAAGAAGGAACGGCTGGTGCCGCTGGGGGATGAGGCGGCGGCGGCGGTGCGGCTATATCTGCCATCGCGCAAGACGAAGTTGGAGGCCGCGGGTAAGGCGAAGCTCGTGCGCGAAGGGCCGCTGGTGATGAACCTGGCGATGCGCGGGAGGTGCAGGCTGACGACGCGCAGTGTGGGGCGCATCGTGAAGCAGACGGCGCTCAGCCGGGGGCTGGCGGCGGACGTGCATCCGCATACACTGCGGCACGCGTTCGGGACGCACATGCTGGAGGAAGGCGCGGACTTGCGCGCGATCCAGGAGATGCTGGGCCATGAGCGGCTCTCGACCACGCAGCGGTATACGCAGTTGACGGTGGGGCAGGTGCAGCGGGTGTATGAGGAGACGCATCCGCGGGCGCGATAGCGGATGTTGTTGAGAATATGCGAGGCCAGGGCAGGAGCTTTGACGCAAAGGGCGCGAAGGGAGCTAAGTTTCGCAAAGAGAGCAGATGAGAGTTGAGTAGAAACCTATGTCTGAGAATCCGGACATGGGGCATCCCGCTTCATTCACACTGCCTCATTCCGCTCCGCTTCATTCACACTGCCTCATTCCGCTCTGCTTCATTCACCCCGCATCGTTGGACCCTGCATCGTTGTGCTAGTCAGTTATCGAGGTGGGCGGGAGTAGCCGAGGGTGGTGAGTTGTTTTGCGGTTTCCTCGGATGGGCTGGCGTCCCAGAGGGCGGCGGCGATGGTGGAGGCGTCGCGGTTGCGTTCGGTGAGTTGGGCGAGAAGCCATGTGGTCGCTTCTTCGAGGCGGGTGGAGGCTAGCGCGGCGATGATGGCGTTGCGGAAGGCCGGTTCGCGGGCGGTGGTGTATGCCTTTTGCAAGTAGGGGACGGCGGCCGGGGAGCGGTGTTCGGCGAGCACGAAGGCGGCTTCGGCGGCGAGGTCGTCTTGATGGGGGAGGAAGGCGGCGACCCAGGGAAGCGCGGGTTCGCTGTCGAGGCGGACGACGCCGCCGAGGCAGGCGCCGAGGAGTTCGGGTTCGTCGCTGCCTAACTCAGCGCGGAGGCGGAGAAGGAGCGCGGCGGAGTCGGAGCCGACCTGCTCGATGGCGCGGGCGGCGTTGATGCGGACGGGGAGGTCCTTGTCGGCGAAAAGCGGCGTGAGGTGGCGTAGGAGTTTGTCGGACGCGAGTTCGCGGCATTGCACGAGGGCGAGCGCGCAGGTTCCGCGGAGAGCGCCAGCGGTGTCGGATGTTCCGCCCCAGGCGCCCTCTAGCTGGTGATGTTGAACGCCCGCGAGAAAGAGGTCGGGTTCCTGCGCTTCGAAGGCGGCGAGGGCTTTTGAGAGTTCGTTCTTGGCCCAGCATTGGGGGTCGGTTTTGACCGGGTCGTGGGGCGGCATGAAGCGGCGGAAAGCCGCGACGAGATCGGGTAGGAGCGTGGTGAGCTTCAGCTTTTCGGCGTGGCGCGCGGCGCGGGAGACGATGAGGTTGTTGCGGTGCGCAAGGGCCTGGCGTAGGACAGGGAGCGCTTCATCGGGCGGGAGGTTGGCGGCGGCGTTGACGGTGGCCAGTTCGGCGTCGAAGTTTCGCGTGGAGGCCATGGCTTAGTAGAGAGGAACGGTGGGGTCGATGTTGCGCGACCAGGCGTCGATGCCGCCGGCGACGGATTGGGCCTTCTCGAAGCCTTGTTTGCGGAGCCAGACGGTGACCGAAAGCGAGCGCGCGCCATGATGGCAGAGGACGGCGATGGGTTGGTCTTCGTCGAGTTCCTGGTGGGCGCGGCCGGGGATTTCGCCCATGGGGATGAGCTTTGCGCCTTCGATGTGCGCTGTGTCGAACTCCCATTGATCGCGGACGTCGAGCAGGAGGGGCGGATCCGGCGCGGCGAGGAGTTGCTTGAGTTGGTCGACGGAGATTTCGTGGTCCATTAGGACAGGATATCGTTTGTGCCGCCGAGACGGCGGCCTTTTTATCGGGAGCGGCTGCCGCTTCGGCTCAACGACCAGCGTTCTTCGGGACGGCCGAGAGCGAGGACGACGAAGCAGAGGGCGAGGACGGACCAGTTCAAGGACGCGCCCCAATACATCCAGAACGCGGCGTGCGGGCCGGGGTAGCCGCCCGAGAGCCACATCGCGGCCATCAGCGCGAAGCCGAAGAGGCTGGCAGCGCGCGAGAGGACTCCGATGACGAGAGAGATGCCGATGAGGAACTCGCCGTAGGCCACCAGGAAGGCCATCGGAGTGGCGAAGTGGGCGAGGATATTTTCGAGCACGGGGACCATGAAGGGGTAGGCGCCGCCGTGCAGGAAGCCGGAGGCGTATTTTTGAAAGCCGCCGTGCAGCGTGAAGTCTGTCCCGAAAACTTTGTATTGGCCGAAGACTACGAAGAAGAGGCCGACGACGATACGCAGGACAGCGAGCGCGGTGGCGTTGGGGTCGCGTGAGTTTTGCATAAGGAGAAGTGTAGCGGACGGTTGGAGTGGGCGCGCTAATGCGCGATGCCCACTCATCGCAAAAACGTGATATGGGCACCCGAATTTGTGGCGGTGCGAGAGAAAAGCAGGTCCTTCGCTACGCTCAGGATGAC
>JALYTE010000462.1 GCA_030854435.1 Acidobacteriota bacterium
CACGGAGGGTAGGGGAGTCCACAAGAACGCTCTCGATCCCGATCTACGAGAGCCGCAAATCCAACACCCACTCGCCAGCTCTATTGTCGAAAACCGACCGCGAGAGAGAATCCCAAAACTTCGTACAATAGAACGATTGTGACCCTAGACTTCCTCGGCAACCTTGAGCGCACCCACAAATGCGGCGCGCTCCGCACCGCAGACGCAGGCCAAACCGTGACGCTGATGGGTTGGGTCAACCGTCGTCGCGACCACGGCAACCTCATCTTCCTCGACGTGCGCGACCGCACCGGCATCACGCAGATCGTCTTCGACAAGGAAGTTTCCCCCGCCGCCCACGCCAAGGCCGACGCCGCCCGCCCGGAGTACGTCGTCGCCGCCACGGGCCGCGTCCGCCAGCGCGGCGAAGGCCTCGCCAACCCCAAGATGCCCACTGGAGAAATCGAAGTCGTCGCGTCGGAGTTGCTGCTGCTCAACGAGTCCAAGACGCCGCCCTTCTCGCCCTCGGAAGACGCCGTCGCCAACGAAGAAGTCCGTCTCAAGTATCGTTATCTCGACCTCCGCCGCCCCGAGATGCAGCGCAACTTCGAGCTCCGCCACAACGTCACGCGCGCCATCCGCGAGTACCTTTCGGCCAACGACTTCCTGGAAATCGAAACCCCGTTCATGACGCGCTCCACCCCTGAAGGCGCGCGCGACTACCTCGTCCCCAGCCGCGTCCACCCTGGCCACTTCTATGCGCTGCCGCAGTCGCCGCAAATCTTCAAGCAGATCCTCATGATCTCCGGCTTCGACCGCTACTTCCAGGTCGCCCGCTGCTTCCGCGACGAAGACCTTCGCGCTGACCGCCAACCCGAGTTCACCCAGATCGACCTCGAAATGACCTTCCCCAAACAGGAGACGGTTTTCCGCATCGTCGAAGGCTTCCTGCGCGCGGCATTCGCGACGGCCGGCATCACGCTCGACGCAGGCCACTTCGTGCAGATGACCTACGACGAAGCCATTCGAAAGTACGGCATCGACAAGCCCGACATGCGGCTGCCCGCGATGGTCGACCTCTCCGCCACGCTCACCCCTGAACTCCGCAACACGCTGAAGATCGACCCCACGCTCCCCGTCCTCGGCTTCACCATCCCCAGCGTTGGCGCGCTCAATGGCACGCAACGCCGTGCCCTCGCGGACGAGATCCGCAAGTCCTTCGGCGACTCCGGCCTGGACTTCCTCGACCTATCCCGCCTCCGCACCAACGCAGCCTTCCAACCGCTCGCCGAAGCCATCGACAGCAAGTTGTCCGAAGAACTCTCGCATTTTTATAAACCCTCGCCAGATTTGTCATCTCGACCGGAGTCCGCGCTTTTTGCGGACGTAGTGGAGAGACCTGCAGTGTCTCCCGGAGCTGCTTCCGATCTCCACATCGTCATCACTCCCAAGCCCGGAACGCCCACCGCTTTGAACCACGACCCTCATTGGATCTACAAACGCGTCGGCCAGATCCGTCTCGAACTCGCCAAAAAATACGCCGATAAGCACAAAATCTTCGAGCCATCAGGTCCGAACGGCACGCACACTGCGCAAGACTTCCGTTTCCTCTGGGTCACCGACTTCCCCATGTACGAGTGGAACGAGGAGCACAAGCGTTGGGACGCCGCGCACCATCCCTTCACCTCGCCGCACGAAGACGACATCGCCTCGGGCCGTCTGGTCTCAGACAAAGGCTCAGTGCGCGCGCTCGCTTACGACATCGTGCTCAACGGCACCGAACTCGGCTCCGGCTCAATCCGTATCCATCGGCAGGATGTGCAGGCGGAAATCTTCCGGTCTTTGGGAATGTCGGATTTCGAAGCGAAAGAACGTTTCGGCTTCTTCCTCGACGCCCTCGAATACGGCACGCCCCCGCACGGCGGCATCGCTCTCGGCCTCGACCGCATCGTGATGATCCTCGCCGGCGCGACCTCCCTGCGCGAAGTCATCGCCTTTCCCAAGACCGCCCGCGCCATCGACCTCATGGTCGACGCCCCAACCCCGGTCTCGGACCAACAGCTCCGCGAACTCAGCCTACGCATCGTCACGAGAAGCTGATCGCGCTACAATCAATCAGCGCAGGAGGTCGTCCATGGCCGCAACTCTCGCACAACCCGCAGCAATTCCCGTAGGCGTCATCAAGCAATTCGGCCCCTTCGGCCCGGAGTATGAAGTCCTCGGTCCTACCGAGCCTGAAGAAGCCCAGCGCAGAGTGAAAATCGTTTTAATTCGCACGGGAGAAGAAACAACATACGGATTCGACGCAATGATGGAAGACCCTGAGGCAAGATAGTATTTGCGATAGCTTTCGATCTTGATACCAACAATACCGAACACGCACATCCGAAAAGCGTCACGCAAGCCTACACGGACATTCGTTTCACTCTGCAACGTTTCGGCTTCGACTGGAAGCAGGGCAGCGTTTACACCTGCACAAACGAAGACCTCGCCAACCTGCTCAAAGCGATGAATGC
Source organism: Acidobacteriota bacterium (assembly GCA_030854435.1). Lineage (GTDB taxonomy): Bacteria > Acidobacteriota > Terriglobia > Terriglobales > Acidobacteriaceae > Granulicella. The sequence goes on from JALYTE010000462.1 coordinate 2,496, forward strand.
TCTGAAGTCCCTTCCTTGGTTCGCTCCATCCGTCTGCGAAATTCGCGCTTTCCGCGTTGAACAGTGGTCCGACTTCTCCGCATTCATGAAGGACTGAGACAGAGCCGCTCAATAGGCGCTGGCGTCCGTCAACTCCTGCAACTGCTTCACGCTGGTCGCGCTCGCGATCGGCGCCGTAATCGTCGGTTGCGCCAGCAACCAGGCCAGCGACACCGACGCCTGCTCCGCGCCGCTCTCATCCGAAACCTTCCGCAATGCCTTCAGAATCCGCATTCCGCGCTCATCGAAATACTTCGCCAAACGCGCCTCGCGCTTCGCCCCCTTTGCGTCGTCGAGCGTCCGATACTTGCCCGTCAAAAATCCCGAAGCCAACGACCAATAGGGAATAACGCCCAGCCCAAACTTCGCGGCCACTGGCGCAAGGCCCTCTTCATAACCCTTGCGATCATGCAGGTTGTACTCCGGCTGCAACGTGCGATATACCGGCAACCCCGACCTCTCCGCCAACTTGATCGCCTCCTCAAGCCGCGCGCCTTTGTAGTTCGAGGCCCCAATCGCGCGCACCTTGCCTTGTTCGATCAGCCGCGCATAGGCCTCAAGCGTCTCCTCGATCGGTGTCTTCTCATCATCCAAATGCGATTGGTACAGATC
>JALYTE010000054.1 GCA_030854435.1 Acidobacteriota bacterium
ATTTTGAAGGGCCGGTGGCGATGGGTTTGAGAAGTGGGCATGTGAGTTCGGGGAATCGCAGCTTGCCGTTGGGGGCGTGGGTGAGAATGGATGGGGACAGGTTGGCTGCGGTTTGAGCGGAATGCTGCGATCTCTCCGCTGCGCATCGCATGAAGCCGCGATGCTTCGGTCGAGATGACAAGTTTGTAGAGGGCGTAGTGAGTTGATGGCGAAGCATGTGCATTTGATTGGGATATGTGGGACGGCGATGGCGTCGCTGGCGGGGATGCTGCGCGCGCAGGGGCATCGGGTGACGGGGTCGGATGTCGCCGCTTACCCGCCCATGAGCGACCAGTTGCGGGAGATGGGGATCGCGATACTCGAACCCTATGCGGCGCAAAATCTGGAGCCTCGGCCGGACCTTGTCGTGGTGGGGAACGCCATTTCGCGAGGCAATGTGGAGTTGGAACGCGTGCTCGACGAACGAATTCCGATGACGTCGATGGCGGCGCTGATTCATGACGAATTTCTAGAGGGCCGCGAGCGTCTGGTGGTGTGCGGGACGCATGGGAAGACGACCGCGACGAGTATGCTGGCGTGGATTTATGAGGTCGCTTCGCGACCAGGGACTAGGGAACAGGGATTAGGGATTAGGAAAGACGTGGCGGGTGAGGAGAGGCGCGATGCTGCGAATGCGGCGATGAGGTTTGCGCCTTCGTTTTTGATTGGCGGGGTGGCGGAAAATTTTGGGACCAGTTTTCGAGTGCGGGAAGGGACTCGGCCCTTCATTCTCGAAGGCGATGAGTACGATACTGCGTTCTTCGATAAAGGGCCGAAGTTTTTGCATTACTTTCCCGACGTTGCGGTGCTGACGCATGTGGAGTTCGACCATGCGGATATTTTTGCCGACCTCGACGCGGTGAAAGTGGCGTTCAAGCGGATGGTGAACTTGATTCCTCGGCGCGGACGGCTGGTGGCTTATGACGCGAGCGAGAATGTGACGGAGTGCGCGGCCAAGGCGTTCTGCAAAGTGGAGCGGTATGGGATGCTCGACGGCAGCTACTGGCAGGCGGTGGACCTGCGCCAGAATGCGGGGACGACGACCTGGAAGCTGCTGCGCGGCGGCGAGCAGTTTGCACACCTGACGCTGCCCATGGCAGGCGAGCACAATGCGATGAATGCCACGGCGGCGGCGGCGCTGGCGGCCGGGCAGGGCGTTCCGGTCGCGGCGATTGTAGAGGCGCTGCGGAGTTTCAAAAGCGTGAAGCGGCGGCTGGAGATTAAGGCTGAAGTTCGCGGCGTTACGGTCATCGACGACTTCGCGCATCATCCGACGGCGATTCGCGAGACGCTGCGCGCGTTGCGGGCCGCTTACGAGGGACGGCGGTTGTGGGCGGTGCTGGAGCCGCGGTCGAATACGCTGCGGCGAAATGTGTTTGAGCGCGAGTTGGTGGAGAGCCTGGCGCTGGCGGATGAAGTGGTGATGGCGTCGGTGTTCAAGAGCGAGGCGATTCCGGCGCTGGAGCGGATGGAGCCGCAGCATGTGGTGGAGGCGTTGCGCGCGCGCGGGATCTCGGCGGTGGTTTGCGTGGATGCCGATGCGATTGTGGCGCAGATGGCGCCGCGGGTGAGGGCCGGGGACGTTGTGGCGATACTGTCGAACGGTGGGTTTGGGGGGATTTATGAGAAGCTGCCGCGAGCGATCGAGGTGGGCACACTGAATTTGTGAGGGTGCGGAGGACAGCAGGTTCCCTTCGGGAATGACAGAAAGAAAATCAAAAGCAACGGCTCCGAGAATCCGGACATGGGGCACCCCAATTTTTGTGGAAGTTATTCGATCGTCGTTGAGCCGTTGTCTTTGGGTGCGGAAGCAGGCGTGCGGATTTGGTGGATGAAGCGTGGGACTTCGCGGTTGAGCAGGTCGGGGCGGTCGAACATGATGGCATGACCGCTGCCCGTGGCGATGATTCTTACACTGCGTGTGGAGAGGCGTTTCAGATCTTCCTGCATCCGGTTCCAGTCCCCGGAAAATTCGGCGGCCATCGCGCCGGACAAGCCGCGCGGAGGGTGGTTTGGGTCTTGAGAGAAAATCAGAATGGGCAAATCGCCGTAGGGGCCGGTATGAATCGTTTCTTGGCCGGATGGAGTGAAGTTTTCCAACTCCTGATCGATGGCCGTGAAGGGTTCGTTGCAGCGGTGTTCGGCGAGCAGCCTGTCGGCGGGTTCGGGGAAGCCCTCCGGGAGTATGGAACAGTAGCCGCGCAGCCGCGAGAAGCCGAGGACGTCCGTGATTCTCAAGAAGAGAAGGTGGGCGCGGTGCTTTTGGCCCTGGAGCGATTGAAATGGCCGCGAGCCGTGGTGTTCCTGAAGCGGCGTCGACGCATCGACGAAGATCAAACCCGCGACGCCTTCGGGATAGCGGCTGGCGTAGTCGCGGATGTACATGCCTGCGATGGAGTGTCCCATCAGGACGATAGGGCCGCGGATGTCCGCTTGTTGCAAGAGGCCGTGAAGTTGTTGCGCGATGCGGTCGGCGTCCTGGGGATTGGGGCCGGGCTGGCTCCAGCCGAAGCCGGCGCGGTCGTAGGAACAGACGCGTGTGGTTTTGGAAAGTTCCGGCTGCACCTTGCCCCAGATGAGCGAGTCGTCGCCCAGGCCTGAGTCGAGAATGACGGTGGGCTCGCCCTGGCCTGTGCAGTCGATATGCATCTTGAGACCGTTGACGGTGTAGATCGTGCCGGGTGCGGTCGACGGCGAGCGGAAGTGCGCGGCGATCAGGGCGTTGATGCCTGTCGATACGGCGATGGCCAAGCCGCAGAGTGCGAGGAGTGAAAGCGCGGCTCGCTTGATTTTCCGAGGATTCTGCGAGGTGTTCGCGTTACGAAAATTGCGGAGGCTTCGTAGCGCGAGGGTCGTCACGGTGAGCGATGCGACCACGATGATTGCTGGAAGGACTGCGAAGTCTATGTGCAATGTGCCGCTCCAGCACTTGCGCCTGTGCTGCCCTATTGTAAGAGCGGGGTATTCTTAAGCGGTATGTTTGCTTCCTTGCGGATGCTGTTGGTGTTTGTGGGATTGGGCGTGCCGGCGGCGCTGGTGGGGATTCCGTGGTCGATGATGCGGAGCGATTTTTCAACCATGTACCGGTGGGGCATGGGAATTATCCGGCTGGGCGTGCGCGCGGCTGGAGTGAGCGTGCGCGTCGAAGGGCGCGAGAACATTCCGTTAGGACGGTCGTGCATTTTTATGAGCAACCATGTATCGAACATGGATCCGCCCGTGCTGCTGCCTTGTATTCCGGGGATGACGAGCGTGTTTCTGAAGCAGGAGTTGATGGGGATTCCGCTGCTGGGGCGGGCGATGCGGTTGGCGAAGTTTGTGCCTGTGTCGCGCGGCAACGACCGCGAAGCGGCGGAGAGAAGTGTCCGCGCAGCGGCCGAGGCCTTGCGGAGCGGATTGCATATTACGGTCTTTCCGGAGGGGACGCGGTCGCCTGATGGAAAGTTGCTGCCGTTCAAAAAGGGCGCGTTTTTTCTGGCGGCGGACACGGGCGCGCCCATCGTTCCGGTCGTCCTTTCGGGAACCCAGAGAATGATGAGCAAGGGAAGCCTGAAGGTGGTGCCGGGAGAAGCTGTTGTGCGGTTCCTGCCAGCGGTTGAGCCGAAAGAGTTTGGGTCGCGGGAGGCGTTGATGGCCGCAGTCCGTGGGG
>JALYTE010000028.1 GCA_030854435.1 Acidobacteriota bacterium
TCTCTTGCTTTTGCCCTTGCCTTTGCCTTTGCTTTTCTTTCTGTCATTCCCGCAGGGAACCTGCTTCTTCTCTTGCTTTTGCCCTTGCCTTTGCCTTTGCCTTTCTTTCTGTCATTCCCGCAGGGAACCTGCTTCTTCTCTTGCTTTTGCCTTTGCCTTTGTACCTCACGACGCTTGTCTTTCGCCGCCATCCTGAACGAACTTAGCCCGAAAGCCCCCGTCCGTCGTAACATTATTCGAACCCGAGAGGCTTTGGAGGTCCGATGATTCTTCGCAACATCTTTCCCCGCTGGCTCGCTCTCGCACTCCTGTTCGGCTCCGCCCTCGCAACGGCACAAACCGCCGCTTCCCCCGAAGCCCGCACCGAACGCGCCTTCACCGCCGCAAAAAAAGCAGGCGCGCCCGAACTCTACGCCTTCCTCAAGCTCTTCCCCAAGGGCGCGGACCTGCACATGCACCTCTCCGGCGCGGTCTACGCCGAAACCTTCATCGCCGAAGCCGTCAAAGCGGGCCTCTGCATCGCAGCGGTCGACCCCGGAACGCCCGCAACGCCCGTGCCAGAAGGGGCCGTCCGTTTCGTCCCTTCAATCACTGGCAAAGACGCCCCCTGCGGCCCGGGCCGCGTCCCCGCCTCCGACGCGCTCAAGAACCAGAAGCTCTACGACGCGCTGGTCGATTCGTTCTCCATGCGCGGCTTCGTTCCCAGTCCCGGCATCACCGGCCACGACCAGTTCTTCAGCACCTTCGACCGCTTCGGCGGCCTCAAAAACGTTCAGGGCGAGTGGCTCGACGAGGTGGCCTCCCGCGCCGCCGCGCAGAACGAACAATACCTCGAAATCATGAACACGCCAAGCTTTAGCAACACGGCCGCTGCTGGTTATAAAATCGGATTCGTTATCGGTTTGAACGACGAAAATCACATGCGTGAGTTGGCGAAGTTGAGAGATGCGCTGCTCGCAAATGGGCTTCGTGATGACATCGCAATCGACGTTGAAGAGTTCGCTACTGCCCAGCGAAAGCGGCGCATAATTGAAGGTTGCGAAACTGACGCTGACGCGGCTGCGAAGAATCTGTCGGAACGTCACGGCATTCCAGAAACCGGTTACGAGCCGCGTTGCGGCGTCAGCATTCACTTCCTATACCAAGTCCTCCGTGGCTTCCCTCCGCAGCAAGTCTTCGCCCAAACTCTTCTCGGCTTTGAAGTAGCCTCCGCCGACCCCGATGTCGTCGGCATCAACTTCGTCATGCCCGAAGACGGCCGCATATCGATGCAGGACTACCACCGCCAGATGCTCATGCTCGACTACCTGCACAGCGTCTACCCCAAGGTCCACATCTCGCTCCACGCCGGCGAACTCGCACCGGGCATGGTCGCGCCCGACGGTCTGCGCTTCCACATCCGCGAAGCCATCGACCTCGGCCATGCCGAACGCATCGGCCACGGCGTCGACGTACTCTACGAAAACGACCCTCAAGCGCTACTCAAAGAAATGGCCGCCAAGCACATCATGGTCGAAGTCAACCTCACCTCCAACGACGCCATTCTCGGCATCAAGGGCACCGACCATCCGCTGGCCGCCTACCGCGCCGCGCACGTTCCCTTCGCGCTCTCCACCGACGACGAAGGTGTCTCCCGCATCGACCTCACCCACGAATACGTCCGCGCCGCGCTCGAGCAAAACCTCACCTACGCCGACCTGAAGCAAAGCGCCCGCACGTCGCTCGAGCACTCCTTCCTCCCCGGCGCGAGCCTCTGGACCTCGCCCGACAACTTCACGCACCGCGTCTCCGCCTGCGCCACACCCATCAACACCTCCACCAAAATTAGCGCCTCCTGCACGGCCTTTCTCGGCAGCAGCGAACGCGCCGCCCAGCAATGGGAACTCGAACGTCGCTTCGCCGCCTTCGAGGCCACACCGCATTAAGTGAAGTCCGATTGATCCCGTTGACAATCGCAAAGCTGCGGATTACCGAAGATGCCGGGTGCCCCATGTCCGGATTTTCGGACATGGGTTCCACGGTGCGGTCGGAGTACCGAACGCCGGGGTGTCCCATTCATCGCGCTTTGCGATGAGTGGGGGAGACAGGGACTCGCTGCTAGACTAGTCGCACTCATCTCCCTGGAGTCGTCACTTGACCAAGCGCATTCTTCTCTTCCTGCTCCAGCTTCTCGCCTTCGGCGCTCTGCTCATCGCCGGCGGCTACTGGGACGTCATCCGGCTCTATCTGCAACTGCGGCAGTCGAGCCTCAACGTTGTCCCGCTGTGGAAGTTCCACCTCAACGCAAACTACGACTACATCGCCAACGGTCTGATCTTCGCGGCCATCATGCTGGCCCTCATCGTCTTGTTCGAGACCGCGCGCAAGCGGCTCAAGCCCTGGGCGGTCCTCTCCACGTTGGCATTCGTCATGGCCGTCGCCATCAGCCTCATCGCCCGGCTGGGTCTGATTGGCCTACAGCCTTGACCGGCTGTCAAGTCCCTGAATCTGCACATTCAGGCGATGTCGCTCCCCAATTGTGTCCATTTATCAACAAGATTCGAGTCAAAATATAAGTAAGCTGGTTGCACTCGCAATCGTTTGCACTATATTGAGAACTTTCCACGGCAACGTTGGTTTAAGCCGATGTAGGAATTTTGCAACACGCCAAACGATCCGGCGGCGCAAACTGGCCATAAACTGGCCGTAAAGAGGATGAGGAACCGATTTCGCATGAGCCTGCCCCACTCGACGCACCGCGACGCACCGGCTTCCGCTCCCCACATCGACCTCTCCGAGCGCAAGATCGCCTACTTCTCGATGGAGATCGCGCTCTCCAAAGACCTCCCAACCTACTCCGGCGGACTCGGCATGTTGGCCGGCGACACGCTGCGTTCGGCAGCCGACACCGGCGCCTCCATGGTCGCCGTCTCGCTCGTCCATCGCCGCGGCTACTTTCAGCAGCACCTCGACTCCAACGGACACCAAACCGAGTCCGACGTCCGCTGGTTCCCTGAGAACACCCTTCCCGCCTCCGACCAGGTCGTCGTCATCACCATGCAGGGCCGCGAAGTCTTGGTCCGCGCCTGGCGTTTCGACGTGGTGGGCGTTTCCGGCCACATCGTTCCCGTCTTCCTGCTCGACACCGACGTCGAGGGCAACGACTCCTGGGACCGCACGCTTACCGACCACCTCTACGGCGGCGACAACTACTACCGCCTCTGCCAGGAAACGATTCTCGGACTCGGCGGAATCCATCTCCTGCACGCGCTCGGCGCGAAACCCGAAGTCTGCCACATGAACGAAGGCCACGCGGCGCTGCTCGCGCTCGGCCTGCTCGAAGACCGCCTCGACGGCGCTTCCCTGCGCGACGCCACCGAAGACGACGCGCGCGCCGTGCAACAGCAATGCGTCTTCACCACGCACACGCCCGTGCCCGCGGGCCACGACCAGTTCGGCGTCGACCAGATGTACGCCGTGCTCGGCCACGACCGCGCGTCCACCATCGAGCGTTTCGCCTGCCTGCACAACGGCCTGATGAACATGACCTACATCGCGCTGCGCTTCTCGCGCTACGTCAACGGAGTGGCCATGCAGCACGGCAAAGTCTCGCAGCAGATGTTCCCCGAGTACCACGTCCACTCCATCACCAACGGCGTGCATGCGGCCACCTGGCTGTCGCGGCCCTTCCAGCAACTGCTCGACAAGCAAGTGCCCGAATGGCGGCACGACAACCAGTACCTCCGCTCGGTCTACGGCATCGAGCCGGAGACCATCTCCGCCACCCACCGCCTCGGCAAGCAGCGCCTCTTTGAGACCGTGAAGCAGCGCACCGGCGTCGCGCTCGACCCAAACATTTTAACGCTCGGCTTCGCCCGCCGCGTCGCGACCTACAAGCGCATCAACCTCCTGCTCCACGACCCCGCGCGACTGGAAGCGCTGGCCGAAAAGCTGGGAGGCTTGCAAGTCCTCTTCGCCGGCAAAGCCCATCCCGCCGACAACGCGGGCAAGGGTCTCATCCGCGACGTGTTCGCTTCGGCCGCCAGGCTGAACAACTCGAAGCTCCACATTGTGTATCTCGAAAACTACGATTGGGAACTTGGCGAGCAACTCACTCAGGGCGTCGATGTCTGGCTCAACACGCCGCTGCGCCCCTACGAAGCCTCCGGCACCAGCGGCATGAAAGCGGCGCTCAACGGCGTGCCGTCGCTCAGCGTGCTCGACGGCTGGTGGATGGAAGGCTGCGCCGAAAACATCACCGGCTGGGCCATCGAAGACCTCGACGACGAGACTGCCGAAGCCACCTGCCTTTACGCGAAACTCGAAAACGCTGTCGCTCCTCTGTACGCCGACCAGGCCGCGTGGGCACAGATGCAGCGCCACTGCATCGCCCTGAACGGGACCTTCTTCAACACCCACCGCATGTTGGGCCAATACTTCGCCAACGCCTACTTCCCCGCCTCCGCCTCCGTCGCGGCCTCCGACCAGCAAGTCGTCAACGACGAAGCCAGCGTCGCAGTCCTCGTCTAGCGAACCTCTATTACAGGACCTCCGATTGGGATCCTCCGATTGGGATCCTCTGATTGTCTAATTGGAGGATCTCTGATATGTCCGTGGCCTTGTTCTACCGGAGGGAGCAGGGGCCTTCAGGCCCCTGAATCCAAGCGCCTCTGCGAAGGGCTTTAGCCCCGGAGGGAATGCCAAAGGACCTAATCGGACCTTCCCTACAGGACCTCCGATTAGGGGATCTCTGATGAACGGTAGGGTGCGGCTTCAGCCGCACCACAAGCCGACAGAATCAGGACGGCTTTAGCCGCTTAGCTACGCTCTTCCGGGCCGCCAATACTTTTTCAACGAGCTCCTGACCGCAAACCACCGACTTTACTGCGCCTGCACCACCGACGCGACAAGCCGGTCAAGCTCCCCCGGATTGACATTGCTCACGGCGACGATACGAAGGTCCCGTGTGTTGGCCGACCGAATCGCAAATCCCGCGCGCGCGGTGGACGGCATGGCGTTCAGCACCCCACCACGCTCGGTCACAAAGATCGAGACTTCGTGTTTGTGAATTGTAAAGAGCAGCAGGGCCGCCGGTTGACCCTCGATATATATAAGGTCGGCGCCGCTGAGCGCCGTGTCGGGTGGAAGGGTCTCGGGAATGTTGAAGCTGAACGGTATCCTTCCCTGAAACCACGGCTTGACGGTATGGCGGTCCGTCGAGATCACCTGCGGCGAAGCTCCACTGGAGAGGGTCGCGAGATGCTCGTCGAGCAGTTCCGCGGCCAGGCCATTGGTCTGCGCCGTTTGACGCCAGCCTGCGAACGAGACCGCCAACACCAGGGCCGCCGCCAGGGCCGGCCACGCCAACCAACGAAATCCGCCAGGACGAAACCAACGCACGCGAGGGCTTTCTCGCGCCGCCTGCGGGCCCTGCTGTGAGGCGCGCTGCGGGTTGAGTTGCGCCGCGAGCCGGGCCAGCGCTTCGGGGGAGGGAGCGAAGCGCTCGCCAGCACGGGCGGTGGCTGCCTTGAGCTGTGTTGCGGAAAGGACACGCAACGCGCAGACGTGGCAGACCCCCAGATGTTGCTGAATGCCGTTCGACTCGGCCGCCGAAAGTTCGCCGTCGATGAAGGCGTTGAGTTCTTCGGCGTGAAGATGCCCGTCGGCGTGCGTGGTTTGAGAGTCGGGCGTTAAGGTCGTTGGTGTCATTGGGATTCCCGGAGTTGCAATTGCAACAGTTGATGCAGGCCGCGACGAGCGCGCGAGATGCGCGACATAACGGTGCCAATGGGGACTTCGAGGACCAGAGCGATGTCTTTGTACTTGAGTTCTTCCACATCGCAGAGCAGAAGGACCTCGCGCAGCGGCGCCTGAAGCTGATCCAGGGCGCGGCGGACTGCCGCCTCGTTGTCGAGCCGGAGAAGATGGTCTTCCGGGGTGGGGCTGGCGTCGGCGATATCGAGCAAATCGGGATTGTCTTCGAGATAAACGGTGCGCGAGGCCGCTATGCCGGTGCGCGAGGTGAGAAAAGCGTTGCGGAGAATGCGGAATATCCAGGCTTTGAAGTTGGTGCCACTCTCAAAAGAATCGAAACCGCGCAGGGCTTTGGAGATGGCCTCCTGCACCAGATCTTCGGCCTCCGCGTGATTGCGGCAGAGCCACAAGGCGTGGCTGTACAGCGAGGGCAAGAGCGGGAGCGCGAGTTGCTCGAAGGTCGCGCTGACTGGGGAAGACAGCATCGTGCGGTGGTCCTCGGTGTCACGGCTGAATAGCCCTACAGGGAAGATGGAGCGGACGGCATGGGCTTGAGCGACGAACATCCTCTACCCTAAACCAAATTGCGCCCGGTTTATTCCATTCGATAATTTCCAGTGCGCGAGGGAATAAATTCGGTCTGCGCAGGTTATGGAGGAGGAAGCAATCGAAAAATTAAGGGAGCTATATGAACCGATTCAAGGAAAACGAGATCGTTGAAGAAGAAGCGCAGACAACGAGTGGCGATGGTATTGCCGGTAACGATGGAATCGACCGGCGCAATTTTCTGGGCTGCATGGCGTGGGCGGGGACAGGGTTGCTATGGACGCTCTCCGGCGGCGTGCCCACCTCGAAGTTGCTGGCGCAGACCGTGAAAAGCGGTACGGGGAAGGTCGAAGATTTTTCCTTCGTGCAGATCAGCGATAGCCACATCGGGTTCAACAAGGGCGCAAACCCCGATGTGACGGGCACGCTAAACAAGGCCATCGAGCGGGCCGGCATGGTTCCGGCGGGCATGAAGGCGCCCGACTTCATGATCCATACGGGCGACATTACGCAGAACTCCAAAGCGGCGGAGTTCGATACCGCCGCGCAGGCGATCAAGAGTTTCAAGAACCCGGTTTTCTACGTTCCCGGCGAGCACGACTTCATCGATGACGGCGCGCAGTACAAGCAGCGCTTCGGCAAAGGCACCGTCGGCAATGGCTGGTACAGCTACAACCACAAGGGCGTCCACTTTGTGGCGCTGAACAACTGCGTGCAGGTGGACGCGATGGGCAACCTCGGCGCCGAGCAGATTGCGTGGATGAAGTCCGATTTGGCGGGCCTGAGCGCGTCGACTCCGATCGTAGTGTTCGCGCATATTCCGCTCTGGATGGTCTACGAAAAGTGGGGCTGGGGCACGGCCGATGGCGCGCAGGCGTTGGCGCTGCTGAAGCGTTTCGGCTCGGTGACGGTGTTGAACGGGCACATTCACCAGGTGGTGCAAAAGGTCGAGGGCAACGTCGCGTTTCATACGGCGCTGGCCACCGCGTTTCCGCAGCCCGCGCCGGGCACCGCGCCCAATCCCGGCCCGATGGTCGTCCCCGCAGGCAAGCTGCTGAGCGTGCTCGGCGTGACTGACGTGAAGGTCGTTCGCGGCCATAGTCACTTGGCCGTGGTCGATCATACGCTGGCGGAAACGGCGTGAAACACGTTGGAGCCATGATCGTGCTGTCTGCTGTTGCTGCCGTGGGGCTGGCGTTTGTGCATCCCTTCGGCAACCCGCGTGCCGAGCCTGCAAAGGGGCCCGGCACGCTGCTCGCCGACGCGAACATGCCCGCCGAGACCAAGCAAATTCTCGTCGCCAAGTGCGCGGACTGCCATTCCAGCGAGACGCGCTGGCCAGTGTATGCGCGGGTCGCTCCGGGGTCGTGGCTCATCGAGCGCGACATTATCGAAGCGCGGAGGGCCATGGACTTGTCGCAATGGGCGGAGATGCCTGCGGACCGGCAGGCTATGCTGATCGCGAAAATCGCTCGCGAAGCCAAGAGCGACGACATGCCTCCGCTACAGTACCGCGCTCTCCATTGGGGCGCGAAACTGTCGCCGACCGATGTAGCGTCGCTGGCGGAGATGGCAAAGGGCGGCGAGATTGAGGCAAGTACGACCGCCGGTGGTGACGCGGGCGATGCGTCGCGCGGCAAACTTGTGTTTGAAAAACGCTGCACCGGTTGCCACGCTTTGACCGCAGACCGCGAAGGGCCGAGGTTGGCGGGAGTGTTTGAAAGGAAGGCGGGGAGCGTGGCGGGATTCACTTACTCGGCCGCGTTGAAGAAGTCCGGGCTAACGTGGGACGAGGCCACTCTGGAGAAGTGGTTGACCGACCCGGACATGCTCGTGCCGGACAACAATATGAGCTTCAGCCTTCCCAAAGCCCAGGAGCGGCGAGACGTGATCGCGTTCTTCAAGCAGTTGAAGTAGCGCTGCTTGGCAGAACAGGCAGCGGAAAACCTGTTTGCTCAGGGGCATTCCATGCCCGTATGTACGCCGAAGTGGTACTCTTCTTGCACTCTTTGAACTCAAGTTGAAGCGCGTCATATCCATACCCGCCCACTGCACAGGGGACTGCCAACGCCATGCCCGAGCTGACAAACGGAGTCTCACTAGTTCTCGATTTGCTGACATACATCGAGCAAATCGAAAAACTAAAGGTGAAGCCAGCCTTCACGGTGCCTACTGAGTATTTCGCAGTCTATCAACACGAACTCAAAGGTTTGCCGGAGCTTCAATTCAACGTGCAGGCCGCAGGCGAAGACATCTGGCTGCGGGTGCCACGACTGTGCGAGATTCCGCCGCCACAACCCGACGCCAGACTGGCAATGTGGATCATCCTGCCTAAGAGTCCTGCCAAAACGCCAGAACTGAAACAGCAGGTTGAGATTTTAGATGGCGAGAGCCTTGTTCGATGCGAAGCCATTGAGGATCATCCGGAAATTGGTGGGTTCTTCAACTCGTACGCGCAGGATCAGTGGGATCCGTGGGCGGCAGCGGAAGCGCCGCGTCGCGAGACGATACGGCGCTACAACCAACTCTTTTCTCTACAGCAAGCCATAGCGTCCGAGGGTGCCGACACGCCACTCGAATTGGTCTGGGGACTTGGCTATGCAGCTTGGAAAAAGACAGACTTTGCCTCCGTACTGAAATTCCCACTGATCTCACAGCCCTGTGAAGTCACCTTAAACGAAAAGACTTTCGACTTGGAAGTCCGGCCCCGCGATATCGATCCGAGATTGGAAACCGATTCCTACACCGAAATGGAATTGCCCGGTGTCAGGCAGTTGGAGTTATTTTGGAAGAGTGCGCTAGCGAACGGAGCCAACCGAGTCAACCCCTTCGAAGCCTCTACCTTTGAAGGCGTCTTGAAGGCAGCAGTCGGTCATCTCGATCCGACTGGTTCCTACGAAGTTCTAATTGACAACCCCACGCCGTCACAGCCGACCGACAAGTTGAAGATTACGAACACATGGGTCGTATACGCGCGCAAGCGTTCAAGCGGTGTCTTCCTCCAGGATGTCGCGAGGCTCAAAAAGAGTGTTGCGGCGGCACAGAGTCTACCTGCCGTTATCCGCAGCTTCGTCGAAAAGGGCGAGAGCGAAACACAGCTACACCAAGAACAGATGTTTCGCGGCCTATCATCGAGCGAAAGTCCAAGCGGTGCCTTCGAGTTGTACTTCCCAATGGCGTACAACGATGAACAGGTTTCGATCATACAAAAGCTCGAACACGGCCACGGTGTCGTCGTGCAGGGTCCACCCGGCACTGGCAAGACCCATACGATTGCCAATATCATCTGCCACTATCTGGCTCAGGGGAAACGCGTGCTGGTCACTTCCAAAGGCGAAATGGCGCTGACGGAAGTCGTACGCAAGCTGCCAGAACGCATACAACCGCTTTGCATCGCGTTGTTGTCGGACGAACGCGACGGTATGAAGAAATTCGAACATTCAATCCAGACTATTGCAAGTAATGTCGCATCGATGAATCCGTCCCGCGC
>JALYTE010000058.1 GCA_030854435.1 Acidobacteriota bacterium
GGCGAGGACGTCGTGGCGGGTTTCGGCTTCGATGGCGTGGATGCGTTCGACGGTGAAGCTGGCGCGTTCGCGCAGAACGGCTGCGGCCTCGGTGGGAACGATACCAGCCCGCGCGAGAACATCGGTGGCGGCGAGCTCGACGCGCAGCCAGTTGTTGTATTTTGACTCTTCGGACCAGATGCGGCCCATTGCGAGGCGCGTGTAACGATCTATCAAATCTGCCTCCGAGGCTAAAACCCGTCCGAGTTTTGTGTCGTTTACCGCGGGCTGAAGCCCGCTGCTACTCGAACGGGTTGAAGCCCGCTTGCTACCCCATATAGTGTATCGGGGCGAGTTGCGTCTGGAGACGATATGATGGTTTATGAAGGAAACAACTTATGACTGAGACAACATCCATGTCGCTCGCACGACTGCGGAAGCTCGCGGAGTTTCGATATCAATTGCGGAAGTTTTTGAGTTTCAGCGAGACCGCGACTGAAGCCGCAGGGATTCCTGTCCAGCAATACCAGTTGCTACAGGTGGTTGCGGCGATGCCGGAAGGCCAGGAAGCGTCGATCGGCTATATCGCGGAGCGGATGATCCTGCGGCACAACAGCGCGGTCGAACTGGTGGACCGCGCGGTACGCGCAGGGTTTGTGCGGCGGGACAGCGACCAGGGAGATCTGCGCCGCTCGCTGGTGACGCTGACGCCCGAGAGTGGCGTGTTGCTGGACCGCCTGGTGACGGCCCACCTCGCCGAAATAGATTCATTCGGGCCGAAAATTGTGGCGGCCATGGAAGCTCTGACGACTTCGCCGGAGCTGGTGGGAGAGGCGGATTGAAAGCAGGCGCGAACGAGTTACGCGATTATTCCGCGGACAGCCGGATGCTCTTGATGAGCGCGCTGGCCGTGGTGGTGGGGGCCGTCGGCGCGGTGTTGAGCTGGGTGCTGATCCGGCTGATTTACCTGGCAACGAACGTCTTTTATTTTCATCGCTGGAACGCGCACATCGTCGATCCAGGCAGCAATACGCTGGGCTGGCACGCCATGTTTCTTCCGGTGCTGGGTGGGTTGCTGGTGGGGTTGATTGCGCGCTTTGGTTCGAACCGCATTCGCGGCCACGGGATGCCGGAAGCGATCGAAGCCGTGCTGCTGGGCGGCGCGAAGATTTCGCCGAAGATTACGTTGTTCAAGCCGGTGGCGACGGCCATCGCCATCGGTTCGGGCGGACCGTTTGGCGCGGAAGGACCGATCATCATGACTGGCGGCGCGGCCGGCTCGCTGCTTGCGCAGGCGCTGCGCATGACCGATGCCGAGCGCTCGGTGATGCTGGTTGCCGGCGCGGCCGCGGGCATGTCGGCGACGTTTTTGGCCCCGCTGGCGGCGATCTTGCTGGCGGTCGAGTTGTTGCTGTTCGAGTGGAGGCCGCGCAGCTTGGTGCCGGTGGCCGTCGCCAGCGTGACGGCGGCGGCGATTCGGCGGATGCTGCTGGGCGGGAATCCGGTCTTCACGATGACGCCGATGACCGTTCCCGTGAGCCACGAGGCGCTGCCAGCAGCGGTGCTGGCGGGATTGTGCGCGGGGTTGATGGCGCTGCTATTGACGCGCGGCGTGCATTTCTTTGAAGAGATGTTTGAGAAGCTGCCCATCCACTGGATGTGGTGGCCCGCGATTGGCGGGCTGGGGATCGGGCTGGGCGGATTGGTGTACCCGTCGGCGTTGGGCGTGGGATATCCGGCGATTCAGCGCATGTTGGATGGCACCGACACGGGATGGTTTGTGGTGTTCGGCGTGATCGTGGTGAAAGGCCTGATCTGGACGGAGTCGCTGGGGTCGGGAACGTCGGGCGGCATTCTGGCGCCGCAGTTGATGATTGGCGGCGGCGTGGGCGTTGCGCTGGCGCATTGGTTGCCGGCAATGCAGCCCGGAGCGTGGCCGCTGGTGTGCATGGCGGCGGTGCTGGCCGGTTCGATCGGTGCGCCGCTGACGGCCGCGGTGATGGCGGTGGAGTTGACGCACAACAGCGGCCTGCTGCTGCCGCTGCTGCTGGCGTGCGTGACCTCGTATGGGATGTCGGTGCTGCTGCAAAAGCGGTCGATCCTGACCGAGCGGCTGGCCAAACGCGGCTACCACCTGAGCCGGGAGTACGGGGTCGATCCGCTGGAGACGGTGCTGGTGGCGCAGGCGATGCACACCAGCGTTTTCGCTCTGCCTGCGACGGCCACGCGGCGCGATGCCGCCGACTGGATGCACAAAATGGAAGAACGGGGCGCGGAGGCGTGGGGACATTGGCAGCGGCTGTTTCCGTTGCTCGATGGCGAGGGACGGGTGGTGTCGATACTGACGCGGACGCAGATGATGGCGTCGGCGCGGAAGACGGATTTGGATTGTCCACTGGCAGTGGATGGGAATGTCGAGCCGAAGACTGTCTCTCCCTACGACACGCTGCGCACGGTCGCGAATGGCATGGCGGCGTCGAAACTGACGCACTATCCGGTCATCGATGAGGACGGGAAGTTCGCGGGCATCATTACGATCGAAGACCTGTTGACGGGCAGAACTCGCGAAAAGCTTCGCGAGAGCGATCGGACGCGGGTTCTGCGGATGCGCTGGCCGTTCAGTTCGGATGCGGGGATTGAAGGAACTGAACTGGAATCGGAAGCGGAGAGCGTCGCCGAGCTGGACGGCAGGCTTCGCGACTAACCGGCGACGCCGAAGAGCTCGGCCATCTCCGCGTGCAGGAAGCCGCGCCCCGGCTTGTAGGGCTGTACCCATTTGCCGTTGAGGACGAATTGCGGGATGGCGCGCTTGCCGACGTTGAGCATGACCTGCTCGGCGGCTCCGGGCGTGGTTTCGATGTCGATTTCGGTGTAGGCGATTGCGTGTTTGTCGAGAAAGCGCTTGGCCTCGCGGCAGTCGCGGCACCAGGAGGCGGAGTAGACGAGAAGGGCCATGAGGCTATTTTCGCCTATTTCGCGGGGAATGAGGGTTGGAGGGCAACCAGGAAAAGACAAACGCGGAGGCGCGTTTCTGGGCCGGGCCGCTGTGCCTCACCCTTTCTGGAGAGCCTCGGGCAGTTTGATCACGTCGAGTAGCTTCGTCGCGCGCTTGGCATTCCGCGCGGCATATACGTCGTAGTTCAAGAAGAGTGCGTTTCACATTACTACGCGGTTCGGCTCACGCTCAATGAGTGCATTGGCTTGTTGGCAACAAATTGGATTCCAGTTCCCTTGGTGCGCCACTGAGCTCTGTACGGCGCAGTCAATCGGCGTTCGACCGAGCAACACTAAAGCTAGACTGATAACGCCAGCGTGGCCCTTGCCTTGCTGAAGGAGGGTATCTTCTGAACATGCCGAAAGGGAAGCCACAAGTCCGGCGGACACCCGCCAGAAAGACTACGAAGACACGCCCCACGGTCGATGGAGCGTGTTTGATTCCTCCTCGTGTACCAGATGAC
>JALYTE010000041.1 GCA_030854435.1 Acidobacteriota bacterium
GGCGAGACGAAGCCGATGGCACCGGTGTATACGCCGCGCGGGCCGTCTTCGAGGTCACGAATGATTTCGATCGTCCGGCGCTTGGGCGCACCCGTCACCGAGCCGCTCGGAAACAGCGTGCGCATCACGTCCGCAAAGCCAATCTCTGGCCGGAGTTCTCCGTAAACTTTGGACGTCATCTGAAAGAGAGTGGGGTACGGCTCAACACGAAACAGATCGTGGGCACAAACCGAACCGGGCGCGCAGATGCGGCCCAGATCATTGCGCAACAGATCGACAATCATCACATGCTCGGCATGGTTCTTCTCGTCGCGGGCCAGCCACTCGCGTTGGCGCGCATCGTCTTCGGCGTCAAGTCCGCGCGGTGCCGTTCCTTTCATCGGCCTTGCCACGATGCGGCGGGCGGCCAAGCGAAAGAAAAGTTCAGGAGAAAAAGAGAGCGTCAGGCTGTCGCCAAAGTGGAGAATTGCCGCGAAGTCCACAGGCTGAGATTCGATCAGGCATTCGTACAAATCAAGCGGAGAACCGAGCAGCTCGGCTTCGACGCGCGTCGTTAAGTTGACCTGATAAGTATCGCCCGCCGCCAGAAAACGTTGAACTGCCGCAAATTTTTCGGCGTAAACTTCGTGCGTCATTTGCAGTTGCGGATGCGAAATCGCCGCGCGGGCAGCGAGCTTTGAATGTGTAGACGCATTCGACAGCACAGGGCCGGTTGTGATGCCAGTGCGATGATCGAAGACCGAGGGCTGGCGATAGATTCCGAAACACGCGACAGATTCTCGCGGCAACGTGGCCCGAATGCCATGCAGCGCATAAGCGGCTTCGTAATCGATTTGACCGGCGGCATACAGGCCTTCGCGCGCCCCGTCCTCGATGTCCTCCAGGAGCTTGAACAACTCCGAAGGCGACCCCGCACGAAGGACAGTTTCTGGCGACGTGAAGAGATAGCTCAGGTGGTCGTCGCCCAAACCTCCGGCCGTTTCGAGCAGCACGGAGTTGGGCGTCGAGATCGCGTGGGCACGCCACGCCTGCGGCAGCGGAATCCAAGCCCGAAGCGAACCTGGCGAGACATTCATTGGCGCGTCTTCCTACTTCGCGAACATCGCGCTGAGGTCGGGGAAGGCTTTGAATTCCAACGCGTTGCCGGCGGGATCGAGAAAGAACATCGTGGACTGCTCGCCTGCCTGGCCCTCGAAGCGCGTGTGCGGCTCGATGATGAACCGGATCCCGGCAGCGCGCACGCGCTCGGCAAGCTGCCTCCAATCCCGCGGCGTCAGCACGACGCCGAAGTGCGGAATCGGCACATCGTGGCCGTCCACCGGATTCGAGTGCGGCTTGGCCGCATCGGCTGAAGCTGGCTTATAGTGCGCGACGATCTGATGCCCGAACAGATCGAAGTCGATCCAAATGTCGGAGCTGCGGCCTTCAGGGCAGCCCAGTACCGTGCCGTAAAAATGACGTGCCGCCTCCAGGTCGTCGACCGGAAACGCAATGTGGAAGGGACGAAGCTCGGACACAGGTTTGACCTCATTCGCAATCTCGGAATTTGCATCAACTCTTCATCATACCCACCGCCAAGCAGTGCAAGAGCGGCGGCGCGACCACTGTTTGAATTGACGACACCGCAGAGCGCGATCCAGCGTCCGTCCGATACGCAAGGAAGCATCGCGACGAAAGAACACCGAGGCAAAGGGAGGCAACGTGGCGCACCGAATCATTTTGGCGGACACCCAGGCCATTTTCAGGAGCGGGGCCGCTCGCGTCATTGCGGCTGAAGAGGACTTCGAGGTCGTCGCGCAGTGCGCCGATCTGCCGCAGTTGAGCGAAGCGATCGACTGCCTTCACCACTCGATTGCGGTTTTTCCAGCGAGCATGACGCACGATATGGCCGGCCTTTTAGACGACATGGAAGCCGCCCACACGCGCAGCATTGTCATCGTTGAGCACGGCACGGCAGTAGACTGCTTGATTGCGCAGCGAATCGACGGTGCGATATCGCGGTCCGCGACAGGTGCGGAGCTGGTCGCGTGCCTCAAGCGCGCGGCCACAGGCGAACGCTCGGTGCCGCAGCCTGCGTCCAACGAACCTCGACCCGACCGCGTCGGAATCCGCGTTCTGAAACGGCTGACGCCCAAAGAAGTTCAGATCATGGCGCTCGTCACCGGAGGCAGCAGAAACAAGGAGGTCGCCGCGCAGCTCGGCACCAAGGAACAGGTCGTCAAGAATTATCTGCGCAGCATTTACGGCAAGGCCGGCGTCTCCGACCGTCTTGAACTCGCGGTTTTCGCGCAACACCATCGCACCCTTGCGGACGCCGCCGTGCGCGTGCGCCAGGAGCTGCTGCTCACCGCATAGTTCGCCTACATCCCCATCCGCTCTTCCTGCTCTTCAACTTTCGCCGAAACGACGCCCAGCTTCTCCGCGATCGACTTCGCCTGCGTAAACAGCGTCAGATAGTCCGGTCCACCGGCCTTCGAGTCCGTTCCGCTCATGTTGAATCCCCCAAACGGATGCGCCCCCACCATCGCCCCCGTGCATTTGCGATTTAGATAAAGATTGCCGACCTGGAACTCGTCGCGGGCGCGGTTCAGCTTCTCGCGCGAGTTGGAATAGATCGCTCCGGTCAGGCCGTACTCGGTGTTGTTGGCGATGGCCAGCGCGTCGTCGAAGTTGCGCGACTTGATCACCGCCAGCACCGGCCCAAAAATCTCTTCCTGGGCCAACCGCGCGGTCGGTGCAACGTCGGCGAAAACCGTTGGAGCGATATAGTACCCGGCGTCGGTATTCTCGACGGCCTTACCGCCCGCCAGCAGTCGGCCTTCCGTTTTGCCAACCTCGATGTAGGAGAGCACGCGTTTGTACGCCGCCGGATTGATCACCGGTCCGCTGTAAAAATTCTCCGCGGGATCACCCGACTTCAGCTTCCCAACGCGCTCTGCCAACCGGTCGCAGAACGTGTCGTAGATGGCCGCATCGACGATCACGCGCGAGCACGCCGAACATTTTTGCCCGCTGAAACCGAAGGCCGACGCGGTCACGCCCTCCACCGCGGAGTCGATGTCCGCATCGGCGTCGACGATGATCGAGTCCTTGCCGCCCATCTCCAGAATCGTGCGTTTGATGAAGCGCTGCCCCGGCTGCGTGCGCGCAGCGCGCTCGTGAATTTCAAGCCCTACTTTTTTCGACCCTGTGAAGGCAATCAAGCGAACCTGCGGATGTTCCACGATGGCCTGACCGACGGCCGGGCCACCCTGAATTAGATTGACAACGCCATCCGGAAGGCCCGCTTCTTGAAGCAGCGCCACGAAGCGCGCGGCCACGGTAGGCGCGTCTGGCGAGGGCTTCAGCACCACCGTGTTGCCGCACACGACGGCGGCCATGGTCATGCCGGCCATGATCGCAAACGGAAAGTTCCACGGCGGAATCACCGCGCTCACGCCCACTGGAACATAGCGCAACAGGTTGCGTTCGCCGGGAAGCTGAATGGGCGTGGTCGCGCTCGCGAGCTTGAGGGCTTCGCGCGCATAGAACTCCAAAAAGTCGAGGCACTCGCCAACGTCGGCGTCGGCTTCGGCCCAATTTTTTCCGACCTCGACGG
>JALYTE010000052.1 GCA_030854435.1 Acidobacteriota bacterium
GCCCAGCAGGCGGCGGTCAACGCGGCCAACGCGGCGCGCGATCATGGTGTACGCGCGGTCGACGTTCGCGTCTCGGGCCCCGGCTCCGGCCGCGAGTCCGCGATCCGCGCGCTCGCTGCTGCGGGCATCGACGTTCGCAGCATCCGCGACGTGACGCCGATGCCGCACAACGGCTGCCGTCCGCCCAAGCGCCGCCGCGTGTAATCGGAAGGGCAGGGTCTCTGACCCTGCCGTAACGATGCCTCATAAATTTGGCTGTGGGCTTTAGCCCGCAGCCCTAAACCCGGATCGGGACGAAGGGCCACCATACCCGTAAACCGATCGACATCTGAACTTAGGAGAACTAATTCAATGGCACGTTACACAGGACCCGTCTGTCGGCTTTGCCGTCGCGACGGAACAAAGCTCTTCCTCAAAGGTCCGAAGTGCTTCTCGGACAAATGCCCGATAGAAAAGCGCAACTTCCCGCCCGGCCAGCACGGCCAGTCCAAGAAGATCAAGAAGGTGGTCGGCTACGGTCTCCAGCTTCGCGAGAAGCAGAAGGCCAAGCGCATTTACTTCACGCTGGAGACGCAGTTCCGCGCCTACTACGAGAAGGCCGCCAACCGCACTGGCGTCACCGGCGAACTTCTTTTGCAACAGCTTGAGACGCGCTTGGACAACGTCTGCTATCGCCTCGGTTTCGCACTTTCGCGTCGCCAATCGCGCCAGATCGTGCGTCACGGACACGTCCAGGTCAACGGCCGCAAGGTGAACATTCCTTCCTTCCAATGCAAGGTGGGCGACGAGATCTCCATCCGCGAAGGATCGAAGGAACTCGTTCTGCTCGCGACCGCGAAGGACTTCGTCTCCGGCCAAAATCGCGTTCAGTGGATTGAAGTCGCCAGCGACAACTTGTCAGGCAAGATCATCGCCCTGCCCAAGCGCGAGGACGTCAACCTGCCGGTCAACGAACAACTCATCGTCGAACTTTACTCGAAGTAAAGCTCTTCGACAAAATCTCTGTACTTGTCGTTGTTTGTTTTTCGTCGTCATCCTGAGCGCAGCGAAGGACCCCCGTATTTGTTCTTCGCTCGCTCAGGCTAACGACTTCCGCACCACCACAACCGCACCACCATCGGCCCCGCAAAATGCTTCGCGGCGGCGATGAAGAAAGGACCACCATGCTTTGGAGAGGTTTCCAGAAGCCCAAGCGTCTTGCTGTCGAGCAGGACACACTGACATCCAGCTTTGGCAAGTTCAGCGCCCAGCCGTTCGAGCGCGGATTTGGCACAACCATCGGCAACGCCCTTCGCCGCGCTCTGCTGTCGTCGATCGAAGGCGCGGCCGTTACCGCCGTCAAAATTGAAGGCGTGCTGCACGAGTTCCAGTCCATCACTGGAGTTGTCGAAGACGCGACCGACATCATCCTGAACCTGAAGCAGATTCCGTTCAAGCTGAACGGCGAAGGCCCAAAGGCCCTCTATCTGCGCGCGGATGAAGCGGGCGTGGTGCTTTCAGGCTCCATCGAGGCCGACAGCGACGTCGAAATCCTCGACCCCAACGTCTACATCTGCACCATCTCCGAAGGCGGTCGCATCGACATGGAGATGCGCCTCAAGCGCGGCCGCGGCTACGTTTCGGCGGACAAGAACTTCGACGCCGACCTCGGCATCGGCTTCATTCCGGTCGACTCGGTCCACTCGCCGGTGCGCAAGGTCAACTACATCGTCGAGGCCGCGCGTCTCGGCCAGATCACCGACTACGACAAGCTCACGCTCGAAATCTGGACCAACGGAACCATCCTTCCCGCCGACGCGCTCGGCCTTTCCGCCAAGCTGCTCAAAGACCACATGACCATCTTCGTCAACTTTGAAGAGGACATGGAAGCCGGCGGGGACTACGACGGCCCGATGATTCGCAACGAGAACCTCAACCGTTCGGTCGAAGAGTTGGAGCTTTCCGTCCGCAGCTACAACTGCCTGAAGAACGCCAATATCGCGACCATCGGCGAGCTCATCCAGAAGACCGAAGCCGAGATGTTGAAGACCAAAAACTTCAGCCGCAAGTCTCTCAACGAGATCAAGGAAATTCTCGCGCAGATGGGCTTCTCGCTGGGCATGAAGATCGACGACCAGGGCAACCCGGTCCCGGGCCCCACCTCCGTTCTGCCCGCCGCGACGCTGGCCGCAAGCTACGGCAACTTCGACGACGAGGACGACGACGAGGACGACGACCTGGATATGCCGGCGGAATCGGAGAACTTCTAAGAACAGGGATTAGGGAACAGGGATTAGGGATTAGAAACCTGTTCCCCAATCCAGTAGCAATCATTCAGTGGAACAGGGCGTAATGGGCGAATCGTTTCGAGACTTAGGGGTCTGGCAACGCTCAATTCAAATGAGTGTTGCTATTTACAAACTGACCTCTGGCTTTCCGAAAGAGGAGACTTACGGGCTTTCCAGCCAGCTTCGGCGGGCTGGTGTCTCTGTAGCAAGCAACATCGCAGAAGGTTATGCGCGCAATTCACGCGGGGAATACAAACAATTCCTTGGCATGGCACGCGGTTCCAACTCAGAGGTACAAACGCAATTTGTCATTGCGCGGGAGTTGGGATTTGGAAGTCCACAAGCACTCGATACGGCCGAGGGGCTATCGAATGAAGTGGGCAAAATGATGGCAGCAATTCTACGAAACCTCTGAATCGAAGGTTGCCGCTTTTCCTAATCCCTAATCCCTAATCCCTAATCCCTCGTGTGCCGTAAGTCCGCACCACCCGCAATCCGGTCAACAGCTCAAGCTGGGCCGAAGGAGACAAGAAAAATGCGCCATCGCAAAGGCGGCTTCAAACTCGGCCGCAACACCAGCCATCGACGGGCCTTGCTTCGCAACCTCGTCACGTCCATCATCCTGAACGACCGCGTTCACACCACCATTACGAAGGCCAAGGCCACGCGCCCCATCGTCGAGAAGATGATCACTCTCGGCAAGAACGGCAGCGTCCATTGCCGCCGCCAGGCGCTCGCATATTTGATGACGCCGGAGTCGGTCGATCGCCTCTTCAACACCGTAGCTCCGCGCTACACCACGCGTCCGGGCGGCTACTCGCGCATTGTGCGCACCGGCGTCCGCAAGGGCGACGCGTCCGAGATGGCCTACATCGAGCTTCTCGGTGCCGAGCAGGAATTGAGCGAGAAGGCCGCCAAGCGCGAAGAGAACCGCCACAAGAAGCGTGAAGAGTTGCAGAAGCAGCTCGAAGAGCGCGAGCCGGGCAACAACTCCGACCCCAACGCCACACCGTAAAACTAGCCGTCCCAACATTGCGAAAGGGCGCGCCACAAGGTGCGCCTTTCCGCTTTCATTCCCCCTCCAAATCGGGTGCCCCATGTCCGGATTTTCGGACATGGGTTCGACGGCTCCGGAAATAGAAGCCCTCGCCTTTACAACGTCTCGCTCCGCCGAACGAACCGATCCCGTCCCGCCGCCTTGGCCGCATACATCGCCAAATCCGCGGCAGCGACCAAGCCCGGGGCGGTCATGTCGCCGTTGGAACACGATGCGACACCGATGCTGATCGTCACAGGCTGCCGTGCCCACTCTGCCGTCCGCACAGCTTTCAACAGCCGTCTCGCAAGCCCCGCCGCGTCGTCTTCGGACGCATTCGGCATCAGCACAGCCATCTCGTCGCCGCCATAGCGGACGCCTATTTCGTTGCCGCGAACCAGCCGCCCCAACAAAGTCCCCATTTGCCGCAGCACTTCGTCTCCGTCCAGGTGGCCGAAGGTGTCGTTGCGCTTTTTGAAGTGGTCGATGTCGAGCATCAGCAACGCGAGTGGCCGGCCGCGGCGCGCGGCCGTCATCTCGGCGGCCAGACGCTCTTCCAGCACGCGGCGGTTCCCCAGCCCGGTCAACGCATCGGTCACCACCAACTCCTTCAGCAACGCGTTCGCGGACTGCAACTCCGCCTGCGCCTGGCTCAGCCGCAGGTCGTTTTGCGAGCGAACCTCTAACAGTGCCGCTTGCGACTGTTTCCGCTCCAGCCGCAGCTCCAGGCGAGCATTCACCTGCCGGGCCAGCAGGGCGAGCATCTTCATCTGGAATGCGGTCAACGTGCGTGGCTTGCGGTCGATCGCGCACAGCGTTCCCACCGCATGGCCGCCCGGGCCGGCAATGGGCGCCCCGGCATAGAAGCGAATATGTGGTTCGCCGGTCACCATCGGGTTGGAAGCGAACCGCTTGTCGACCGCCGCGTCCTCGACGACGAACACGCCCTGCTGCCGAATGGTGTACGCGCAAAATGCGCCGTCCCGCGCCATCTCGCAGACATCGAGACCCACTGCGGCCTTGAACCACAGGCGATGTTCATCCACCAGTATCAGCAGGCTGATAGGCGTCGCGCACACTGCGGCCGCCAGTTCCGCCAGCTCGTCGAACTCCGGCTCGCGGCCGGTGTCCAGCAGCTCCAGGCGGCGCAGCGACTCCAGCCTTTGCGTTTCGTCATCGGGCTTTGAAACGGTCATTGACCCTGTGACCCTCTTCCCGTAAGACGCATTCTGGGGCGTATGTCGTCAGCATACGCCCGCGAATCTACCCAACAGCCCCTTCTCGCGATAGACTAAGCCCACACAGCAATCCAGAAGGGTCCACGTCCTCCCGCATGTCCATCGTCGAACTCCACAATATCCGCAAAGTCTACGACACGAAAGTGGCCGTCGAAGGGCTGACTCTGGCCATCGAGCCGGGAACGATGTTCGGGCTGCTCGGTCCCAACGGCTCCGGCAAGACCACGTCGATCCGCATGATGATCGGCATGACCATGCCCGACTCCGGTGCCGTCACTCTCTTCGACAAACCGTTCGACCGCAGCGCGCTGCAACGCGTCGGCTACCTGCCCGAAGAGCGCGGTCTGTACAAGAAGATGAAGGTGATCGACCAGCTTGTCTTCCTCGGCCGCCTGCACGGGCTGGACGAAGCGAAAGCGCGGGCGCGTTCGCTCTCATGGTGCGAGCGCCTCGAAATCTCCGAGGCCGTCGGCAAGAAGACGGAAGAGCTATCCAAGGGCATGCAGCAGAAGATCCAATTCATCGCCGCGCTGCTGCACGAACCCGACCTCATCATCATGGACGAGCCGTTCAGCGGCCTCGACCCCATCAACGCCATTCTGCTTCAAGACACGCTCGTCGATCTGTGCAAACAGGGCCGGGCGGTGCTCTTCTCGACCCACCGCATGGACCAGGTCGAAAAACTCTGCGACTCGATCGCGCTCATCTCGCGCGGCAAGCTGCTGCTCTCCGGTTCCATGCGCGAGGTGAAGTCGCAGTACCCGCGCAACCATGTACAGATGGTCTTCGAGGGCGACGACGCCTTCCTTCAGCATCCCGGCATCGAGACCGCAAAAAACTACTCCGGCCATGTGGAGATCACGCTGCGTGAAGAATCGGCCGCGCAGCAAGTGCTCGCCGCCGCAGTCGCTGGAGGCACTCGCGTGACGCGTTTTGAAATCATGGAACCCACCCTCGAAGAGATTTTCATCGAGAACGTCCGCGCCAGTTTCGGCGACGCGGAGTCCGGAGGCAAGGTCGATGCATAACGTCTGGCTCATCGCGCAGCGCGAGTACGTGGAGCGCATCCGCGCCAAAAGTTTTCTCATCATGACGATCCTCATTCCGCTCCTGATGGGTGCCATCGTCGGCGGCACCGTCCTGATGACCCTGCACAGCGGCTCGCTGTCGCGCATCGCCGTCGTCACTGCCGACCGTCAGTTCGCGACCGACCTGGCAACGGAACTCTCGGGCCAAAGCAAGTCCCAAACCGACTCCCCAACTAACGCCCCGCCCAACTCCCCATCTAACTCCCTGCGCAAACCCACCATCACCCCAAACATCGCCCTGGACATCCACTCGCCCACCGAGCCAGACATTCTCGCCACCCTTGACGCCCAACTCAAAGCCAAGGACAGCGCGCTCGACGGCTATCTCGTTGTGACTCCAGCAGCCTCCAGCGACGCTCGCCCGACGTTTCAATGGCAACCCCGGTCCAAGGCGGACGTCATTGGCCGCTCCAGGGTCGCCGACGCAGTCGGAGCCACGCTCACTCGCGAAGGTCTGACGCGCTCCGGCATGGGCGCGCAGGAAGTCAATGCGCTGCTGGAGCCGGTTCACCTTGAAAGCGCCGGCAAAAAGGACAGTTCCGCCGCGGCCTTCGGCAGCGCCTACGGCATGTTTTTTCTTATGTACTTCGTCATCCTCTTCTACGGGATGAACGTCGCACGCTCCATCATCGAAGAAAAAACCTCGCGCATTTTTGAAGTGCTGCTGGCCACCATCCGCCCCGAGGAAATGCTGGCCGGCAAAGTCATCGGCGTAGGCGCGGTCGGCCTCACACAGGTCGGCATCTGGATCGCCGTTGCGCTCGCCGCCATCAAGTTCCAGTTGATCGGCACTGGCATCCAAATCTTTCCGTCGGCGTCGCAGACCGTCTTTTTCGTCGTCTTCTTCCTGCTCGGCTATCTCCTCTATTCCAGCCTGGCCGCTGCCTTGGGCGCGATGACCAGCTCGGAGCAGGAACTCCAGCAGATGAACATCTTCCTGATGCTGCCTCTGATCGCCTGTTCGGTCGTCATCTTTCCCATCGTCACCAACCCCGACAGCACGCTGGCCAAGGCGTTCTCCTTTTTCCCCTTCTGCACGCCGCTGATTATGTACACCCGCATAGTCGTCGGGAAACCCAGCCCGTTCGCCATCACACTGTCGCTCGTGGGACTGGTGCTGACCATTGCCGTGGTCCTGTGGCTGGCTTCGCGCATCTATCGCGTCGGCATTCTGATGTACGGCAAGAGGCCCAACCTGCCCGAGATCCTCCGCTGGATCAAGTACAGTTGAGGACCTCGAGCAGCTCCAAACCTTGTCAAGCCCCCCAGTCTGTGGAAAACTTCGCAAGTCATTCATAAAAAGCGGGATAGCCGCCAAAAATAGTTGGCGTGTTTATTCCTGCAAATCTATATAATGGAAATAGAGCTTGGAAGTGAAAACTCATAGCTCACAAACTCATAGCTCATTAAAACCCAGCACTTCACCCGACGGCTCTAATGCACAACCATAAGTCCTAAAGATTGAATACTTTGCACCGAAGTCCTTTGCTTTGAATACTTT
>JALYTE010000062.1 GCA_030854435.1 Acidobacteriota bacterium
TTTGCATAGAAGAGGATTGTGTCGTGAACCGGCCCCCAACGCTTCGCACTGTTATGAGCACTCGTTCTCTTCCAAATAATTTCTGAACTGAACATTTCCGTGCCGAAAACTCCATCCATCAGCAGCTTCAGATAGTGGCTGGCGGTTGGATCGCAGTGGAGATAGATGGAGCCATTCTCCTTGAGCACACGGCGGAGTTCGATCAGCCGTTGAGCCATCATGGCGAGGTACGCGAGCATATCCGACCCGCCCAACAGAGTGCGGAAAGCGCGCATGGCGTCGGCGACGCGACCGCCGCTCTCGACCACCTCGACATAGGCGCGTTCCGCCTCGATGTTCCACTCCCAAGTGTCTTTGAACGCCGTAATCTGCGACGCGGAACGGCTGCCGTCCTTTTCCTTGAACAGGACGTTGTAGTTCTGACGCGAGTTGAACGGCGGGTCGAGATAGATGAGGTCGACGCTCTGGTCGGCGATGTAATCCCGCAGCACTTGCAGGTTGTCGCCGTAATAGAGTTCGTTGAGGTCGGTGGACATTCAGAGATAAGGCTATCACTGTGCCGGGCACAGGTTCATGGAGATGCTCGCCTGCAAGAGAAGAAGCAGATTCCCTACGGGAATGGCAACAAGAAAATGACAGAAAGAAAAGCGAGCGCAACAACAGAAGCCAAGCCGACGCCAACCCGTACAATGAACAGGTTGATGGCGACTGGGCGAAAGACGATTTTTCCGCGGCGGATGTTTCTGCGCCGAGTGACGCTCGCGCTGGTCTGCGCCCCGTTGCTGCTGATGCTCGCCGGCTGCCCCGGCGACGCCTCCACCGCGGCGGTCGCCGCTCCCGGTCGCGTGGCGCCTGCAATCACCGCGCCCAGCACTTCAAATGTTGAGGCTGTCGCCGCGCAACAGGCCCGCGAAACCCAAGCTCAGGAGACCACCCGGCTGCTGGCTGCAAATCAGCAGGCGCAAAAAGTCCAGCAGCTCATCAACCGCGCCGAGGCCAGCTACAAATCCGGCGTCGGCAACTACAACGCCAACCGCCTCGACGCCGCACGCGCGGACTTCGACGCCGCCGTCGACATCCTGCTCTCGAGCGGCATCGATTTCAAGTCCGACCCGCAACTTTCCGACGAGTTCGAGCATCTGCTCTCCGCCATCAACTCGCTGGAGATGGCCGCGCTAAAACAGGGCAACGGCTTTTCGCCCAAAGTGGAAGCCGCGCCACTCGATATCGCCGAAGACGTGACCTTTCCCTCCAACCCCGTGCTGGTCGGCAAAGTCACCGAAGAGTTGCTCACGACGAAATCGGATTTTCCGCTGGTCGTCAACGACTACGTCGCGGGCTATATCAACTACTTCACCAACTCCCCCGCCGGACACGCGCACCTGAAGCGCTCGCTCGAACGCGCCGGAAAATATAAGGTCATGATCTCGCGGATCCTTCGCGAGCAGGGCGTCCCGCAGGACCTCATCTACCAGGCGGTCGCGGAGTCCGGCTTCCAGCCGCAGGCGCTCAATGCCCGTTCGGGCGCGGGCGGCATGTGGCAGTTCATGGCCTTCAGCGGCTACGGCCTCACACGCAACGGCTACTTCGACGAGCGCTTCGACCCCGAGAAGTCGACGCTCGCCTACGCACGCTACATGAAGGCGCTGTACAACCAGTTCGGCGACTGGTATCTCGCGATGGCCGCCTACGACTGGGGTCCGGGCAACGTGCAGCGCGTCGTCAGCCGCACCGGCTATGCGGACTTCTGGGAACTCTATCGCCGCAACGTCCTGCCCGGCGAGACCAAGTCCTACGTCCCCGGCATCATCGCCGCGATGATCATGGCGAAGAACCCCGCGCAGTATGGCCTCACAGATCTGGTGCCCGACGCGCCCGTACTGTCGGACAAAGTGACGACGACCTACGCCATCGACATGAAGCTGGTCGCCGACCTTACGGGCGCGACCGTTGCGGAGATCGTCGCGCTCAATCCTGCGCTGCTGCGTCTGGCGACGCCGCGCGATATTCCGTACGACCTGCATCTTCCGCCGGGCACGCGCGACGCGTACATCGAGCGCTTGAAAGAAATTCCGGAAGACAAGCGCGCGAGTTGGCGGTTCCATGTCGTGCGTGCGAATGAGACGCTGGACTCCATCGCGGCGTCCTTCCACGCGCGACCGTCGGAGGTCGCCGAATACAACGAGGTCACGCTCGCCAAGCCGATCGAGCTTGAAGATGAGTTGGTCGTGCCCATCGCGGCTTCAGGCAACGCCGGTGGCCAGCAGCGTTACACCGTTCGCCGTTCCGACACGCTGGTCAGAGTCGCCGATCGCTTCGGCGTTACGGTCGAGCAACTGCGCTCGTGGAACCATCTCTCTAACGGTCGCGTGGCCGCAGGACGGTCGATCTACGTCGCCGAACCGATACGCCTCGCTCCTGGAATGCACGCGACTCGCGGTCGCCACGCGCGCGCTGGACGCAAGCGCGGCAAGGCGATGGTCAAGTCGAGCAAGACCGGCAAGGTCGGCAAGAGCAGTGCTGCACACACGCATTCATCCGTTCACCGCTCTGCAAAATCGTCGCGAAAAAAGTCTTCAAGCAACCGCTAGTCTTGAAATGGAGGTCTTGAAACTCTCGCGACACATCGTGGAGGATTTCGGCGATGATAAAAAAAACGCGCTGCACCGAAAAAGGTGCTTGCTATTTATGCTCGTCAGGCGTAATTCTGTTTGTGTAATGTTGAATGCCAAAAAGTTTTGAAAGCGCTCGCGAAGAAATTGGAAGAGAGCAGTACACGGAGAGATGGCCATGATGCTGGATGATGAATCGATCAAGTTGCACGCGGCAGCCGAAGAGGACTTCAGAGACAACGACACCCGGGACCGCAATCGCCTGGACGACGGCGACGACGAGGAAGAAGAGTTCAGCGCCTCGCGCGACGACGAAGACGAAGGGCCCCGTCACGATACCGCCCACGCCGAGGACGCTGAAATGTTCAGCTCTCCATCGACACCAGCCGCGCCCTACGAGCCGCCCACCCGCGAGTCGGCCCGGCCCATCGGCAGCGCGACCGAGACCAGTCTCGGAACAACGCTGAAGTCCGTCGCAAAAAAAGCGCCGGCGAAGAAGGCAGCAGTAAAGAAAGCCCCCGCGAAGAAAGTTCCAGCGAAGAAGTCGGTAGTGAAGAAAGCTCCGGCAAAGAAGACGGCCGCAAAGAAAGCCCCAGCAAAGAAGAAAACAGCCGCAAAGAAAGTTCCAGCGAAGAAAACGGCCGCAAAGAAAGCCCCGGCAAAGAAGTCCGCGGGTAAAAAAAGTTTGAGATCTGCCGCGTCATCACGTGCTCTGCGCGGCGGTAAGGCTGCCCCTAAAAAGGCGGTTGGCAACAAGGGCACAAGCAGTAAAAAATCGACAAAGAGAGGTAACACCTTGGCAACGAAAAAAGCAGCAAAGAAGGCTCCTGCGAAGAAGGCAGCAGCGAAGAAGTCCCCTGCGAAGAAGAAGGCTCCTGCGAAGAAGGCAGCCAAGAAGACAGCGAAAAAGAAGTAGGCTGTCTCCACGCACTACAACAGGCAAGCAAAAAAGCCCGGCACCTCTCACGAGGCCCGGGCTTTTTTGCGTCTGCGTGTTGTCACGCGATTTCGGTTGTCATCGGCAAATCCTTGGTTGTTATCCCGTAGGGATCTGCTTTTCTTGCGGCACCGCTACTTCTTCGCCACCTCGATGGTCGCGAGAACGTCGGCGCTATGCCCCGCGATGTCCTTGACTTCCCACATCTTCACCACTTTGCCTTTGGGCGAAATGAGGAACGTGTCGCGCATGGCGTAGCTGGTGCCGCTGAAACTCTTCACCGGGACCCCATACGCATCGATCGCCTTATGCTCGGGATCGGCCAGCAGCTTGAACGAAAGGCCGTCCTTCGTACAGAACGTCTTGTGGCTTTCGACGGTATCCAGGCTCACTCCCAACACGACGGCGTGCAGCGCTTCATACTTTGGCAGGTCGCGCTGAAAGTTGTGCGCCTCCAGGGTGCAGCCGCTGGTCTGGTCCTTGGGGTAGAAGTACAGCACCACCCACTTGCCCTTGTAATCGCTGAGCGAAACGGGTTTGTCCTCCTGCGAGGGCAGGGTGAAATTGGGGGCAACCGCGCCAGCCGCGACTGTGTCGGCGGCAAACGCGACGGGGGCCAGAATCAACGAGCCGCAAAGCGCAGCGGCGAACAGCTTTGAATGGATCATGCGTAAGTCTCCTCAGGGCGAGCCCGCTCAAACGCCGCGCTCGCCAGTACATCACATATTACGCCGCGCATGTCACCGCTTTGTCATCGAGCGTTACAAAAATCGCAATCTCCGCAGCATTCGCAGCGGCAATCATCGCTTCACGGTCAAACAGCAGCGTCCGTCCGGCCTCGACGCAAAGGCACGTCGCCCCCGCCGCAACCATCGCTTTAATCGTCGGCAACCCAACCACGGGCACATCGAACCGCATGTCCTGATTAGGCTTTGCGACCTTGACGACAGTGAGCCTGCGCCCCAGCGTGCTCGCCGAACCCCGCAGCGTGCTGAACAACGCTCCGGCGCGAGCGATCGTCGCGTCGGTGCCTTCCATCGCTTCAACGGCGACGCAAGCCCTTGCCGCAATCACCACAGTCTGTCCTAAATCGAAGCCCGCAATTCCCCGCGCGACCGTCAACCCATACGCAATATCGCCGCGCTCCATTTCATCCGGCGCGCGTTTCGACAGTACGCCCTCCGCTGCAAGCATCGGCTCCAGAAACGCCGTCGACGAAATCAACTCAATCCCCTCATCGCCCAAAACTTTCGCGACCGCGCCCAGCAGCATGTCGGTGTTGCGCGTGCGCAGGTTCAGCAACAGCTTCGCCAACCGCCAATCCGGACGGACGCTCGAAAAAATCTGCTTGTGCTTCACCTGCCCGGCCATAACGGCGCGCGTCACGCCCTCGCGTTGAAACGTCTCGATCAGCCGCGACAGTTCACCGAGCGACATCCAATGCACGCGCACATGCTCAGGCTCCCGCGCCGCGCACTCGTCCATCTCTGGCGAAGTTTCTTCCTGGATCGCCGCCACGACGACATCTAACCCATGCGCTCGCGCCGCATCCAGCAGCAGAAACGGAAACCGCCCATTGCCGGCGATGAGACCGAGTCTAGGCGCTGTTGGCATGGCGTCAGTCTACTCGACTCGCTCGTCGCCGCTGGCGCAGCCAAATGATGACGTGTCAAACTCGTATCATGCCCCGCCCCCGTTCCGGACCCACGCGCAAGCCTCCCTACGACCCCGAAGAAGCCATCGCGGCGCTTTCCGCAGCCGACCCCAAACTCGCCAAGCTGATCGCCCGAGCCGGCCCGTTCACGCTGCGCTTGCCCGCGCAGCAGTCGCCGTTCGAGGCGCTCGCTCAGTCCATCGTCTACCAGCAGCTTCACGGTAAAGCCGCCGCCACCATCCATCGGCGGCTGCTTGAAAGCTTCCACCCAATTTGCGGCGCGGGCAACCATCCCGAGCCGCAGCACCTGCTCGATTGCCCAAACGAGCAGCTCCGCGCCGCCGGCCTCTCGCACAACAAGGCGCTGGCGATGCGCGACCTCGCCGCGAAAACCCTCGACGGCACCGTCCCAACGCTCGCCCGCATTCGGCGCATGGCGGACGAGGCCATCATCGAGCACCTGACGCAGGTGCGCGGCATCGGGCGCTGGACGGTAGAGATGATGCTGATGTTCCGGCTGGGGCGGCCGGACGTTCTGCCCGTCTCGGACTACGGTGTGCGCAAAGG
>JALYTE010000089.1 GCA_030854435.1 Acidobacteriota bacterium
GGCGAGGATGCGGCGGAATGAGTGCATGATTTGTAGGCTCCGATGGGGTGCTGTCGCTATGATTGGTAGACGACGGTTCTTGACATCTTGCCATGCCACGGACAGCAAAGTCGAACGCGAAGAGTGACGGATCCGATTTATGGAGCCTCTTACTTAAGTCACGGTTCCGGCAGTGCCTGACTTCAGTCAAGCCGTAAATGGCTATAAAACGATGGAGCTTTAGCCCCGGAACGGGATGTCGCAGAACTTGATCAGAGCATCCTTATATTGAGCGGTGATCGGACGATTCAAGATTCAATGCGGGGTTGGAGGAAAGCATGCGCGTACTTCGAACGTTAATCGCAGCGTTGGCCTGTATGGGTGCCGTGTTGGCAATGCAAGCGCAGACCGCGAGTACAACCGAACTGCGGACAACGGTGCCCGCTCAGACCGGAAAACCAATTCCGCAAATTACATCAGAAGTGATCTCGGGGCTGATGCTGACCAAGGTCCCTCCCATCTATCCGGCGAGAGCGCGTCGGAAGGGCATTCAGGGCGTGGTCGTCCTGCACGCGATCATCGGGAGAGACGGCCACATTCGGACGTTGGAAGTCGTTTCGGGGCCGGAGGAGCTTCGCGGCGCGACGCTCGACGCGGTCAGGCAATGGACCTACAAGCCCTACCTGATGAATGGATTGCCGACCGAGGTGGACACAAAGATTTCCATCAACTACACGCTCGATGCCAAGGCAGATGCGGCGGATGCGGAGGCCGGGACTGCGACCGAACCGGATAACGTGCCTTCCGCTGAGACCGTCAAGCACATTCCTCGCATTTCCAGTGGAATGATGCAGAAGATGGTCTTGAAGAAAGCGCCGCCTGTGTACCCGGACTCTGCCCGCGAACGGGGTATTCAAGGCACGGTCGTGTTGCACGCTGTCATTGGTAAAAACGGTCACGTCGCCAAGTTGGAGGCGATCTCTGGGCCGAAGGAGCTTCAAGATGCGGCCATCGACGCGGTCAGACGGTGGACTTACAGAAAGTATTTCCTGAATGGCGAACCGTCGGAAGTGGAGACCACGGTCGTTGTCAACTTCAACCTTCGTCGATAATTAAACGCTGACGATCCGCCCTTTGCCGGCTTCGACGCGGACGATCTGGCCGTCGCGCATGTGCAGGACGCGGTCGGCGATCTGCGCGGCTTCGGGGTTGTGCGTAATCATCAGGACGGTCTGGTTGAGCTCGCGGCTCGACTCGCGCAGCATGCCGAGCACAGCGCCGGAGTTGACGGTGTCGAGGTTGCCGGTCGGCTCGTCGGCCAGCACGATGGCCGGGCGCATGATGAGCGCGCGGGCGATGGCGATGCGCTGCTGTTCGCCGCCGGAAAGCTCGTTGGGCCGGTGATGCAGGCGTCCGTCGATGCCGAGCAGGCCGGACAGGTGGTCCATCAACGACGTGTCGAAGGGCTTGCCGGTGGCGGCGATTTCGTGGGCCAGTTTAATATTCGCTCCAGCTGAGATGGTCGGCAGCAGATTGAACCGCTGAAAGACGAAGCCGATGTGCGCGCGGCGCAGTTTGGTGCGCGCGGCGTCCGACAGGCCGGTGAGTTCCACGTCCCGAATGCCATCGTGGATGCGGAGCGTCCCGGTAGTCGGCGGGGTGAGTCCGCCGAGCACATAAAAAAGCGTCGATTTGCCCGAGCCTGACGGCCCGACGATGGCGACAAACTCGCCAGGATCGACCGTGAATGAAACGTCGCGGAGCGCGGGGACTTGCAGCTTGCCGGTGCGGTAGGTTTTGCCGAGGTGACTGGCTTCGATGATGGGCTTCATGGGCTGCGGTTAGTTTACCGGAGCCATCCTCATCGGAGGGCGGCGGCTACACCAACTGCGCGTCCAGCGTAATCTCCGCGGCCTTCAACAGCCGCGAAATCGGGCAGCCTTCCTTGGCCGTCTTCGCCAGCTCATCGAACTTCTGTTTCTCAATGTTCGGCACATGCGCTCGCGTGGTCAGATGGATCTTTGTGACGGTCGGCCCGTCCTCGGTCTTCTCCATCGTCACCACCGCCGTCGTTTCGATCGACTCCGGCACATGGCCCGCGCCGGTCAGTTGCCCACTCAGCGCCATCGCGAAACAGCCCGCGTGCGCCGCCGCGATCAACTCTTCGGGATTGGTCCCAACGCCATTCTCGAAGCGCGTGCCGTAGCTGTACTGCGCGTCCTTCAGCACGCCGCTCTGCGTGCCGATCGTCCCTTTGCCGTCCTTCAAACCGCCATGCCAGACTGCCGATGCGCTGCGATCCATGATCTTCTCCTTGTGAATTGAGGGTAAAAAAATCGCGCGGAAACGTCCGCGTTTAGTTCGATGCAGTCTCGGCAGCCGAGATACCGTAAATTGAGAAGCGATGTCCGATACGAATCGTTCTGAACCCGAACGCGATATTGCGTCTATCTGCCGACTCGACACTGCGGAGCACCTCAGCGTCTACTGCCCGGCCTGCGGCAGCCGCCTCGAAGACAGCCGCTGCAAGCTCATCTGCCGCGTCTGCGGGTACTTCCAAAGCTGCGCGGATTTCTACTGACTCCGATCGAGAATCGGCATCTTGTTCAGCAAGTTATAACATTCCGGCGTTACCATCAGCACAGGGTTTTCTGCATCCCACTCGTAGTGGAGTTCCCCCGATGATTCCTTTCGACGCTGCCCATAGAGCCGTTCACCACCCGGACGACCGCCGTTTCCGCGTCTGGATCAGCGGGCGGACGCTGCTTGTCATCGCAATAATTGTGTTCGTGCCTTTGGGGTTGGCGTGGATGCAGCACGCGATCTTCGGCCTACCCTCTATCGGCCCCAATTCAGCAGCAACAGAAGGCGCTCCGAGCGGCCCGCATGGGTTCCCGTTCTGGATCCGCTGGAGCCACTTCTCGAATCTGTTTTTTCTCTTCATGCTCATCCGCAGCGGCCTCTCCATCCTGATGGATCATCCGCGGCTCTACTGGAACGACAACTGTACTCCAGGGACGGAGTGGATTCGCTTTACCCCGATCAAAGTGCCAACCGACCGAGTCTGGACGGCGAAGCAAGACGCGCGCTATCTCTCGCCGATGGTTTCGACCCCGGGCTATCGCCATACCGTGGGCGTCGCGCGATCATGGCACTTCATCACGGTATACGGGTTCGTGTTTACGGGCATTTTCTTTGTCATTGGACTTTTCACCAGTACGCAGTGGGAGCGGCTCGTGCCAACGTCGCCCGACGTCTTCGTGCAGGCCTGGAACACGTTTGTGACCTATGCGAATTTTCACCTGCCGCCTGAACCTAACGGCTTCTACGGCTACAACGCCTTGCAGCAACTCGCTTATTTCGCCACGGTGTTCGTCATGTCTCCACTGGCGATCCTTACCGGCATGGCGATGTCGCCCGCGTTGGTGAACCGTTTTCCGCTGTATACGAAAATCTTCGGCGGAAGGCAGGGAGCGCGCTCGATCCACTTTCTCGTTCTGGTTGGATTTATCGGATTCATCGTTGCCCACGTCACGCTCGTCGCGATGACCGGCTTCGCGCGCAATATGAACCATATCGTTCTGGGGACAGACGATCTTGCGTCGACGGGGATGATTCTGGGGTTCATCGGGATCGCCGTGGTGCTGCTGTCCTGGGTCGCAGCGCACTACATCTCCTGGTACTTCCCGCGCGGGCTGCAACATGCGCAGAAGGCGGTCATGCATCCCGTGATGCTGCTCACCCTCGACCGCCTCATTCCCCGCGAGCACTACACGGCAAAAGACATCTCTCCCCACTTCTGGCCCAACGGAAAGATGCCGGAGCGCGAGGATTGGAAGCAGCTCGCCGCCAACGACTTCAAGGATTACAAGCTCAAGGTCACAGGACTGGTCGAGAATCCCGTGGAACTTTCACTCGACGATCTCCGCGTTCTCGGGCTGGAAGAGAACATCACCATGCATCACTGCATCCAGGGTTGGTCGGGTATCGCGCAATGGGGCGGCGTCTCCATGCGCAAGCTCATCGAGCATGTCAAGCCGCTGCCGTCGGCGAATGTCGTGGCCTTCTACTCCTTCGGCGGCTCACTCTATGGCGATCTCTACTACGACACTCAGAGTCTGTTCAATGCGCTCAAGCCGGAATGTCTCCTCGCGCTCACCATGAACGGCAATCCTCTAACGGCCGATTACGGCGCGCCGTTACGTCTGCGGGTCGAGAACCAACTCGGCTACAAGATGGTCAAGTGGATCGAACGAATTGAGTTTGTCGCCTCGGAGAAAACCCTGGGCGAAGGGGAAGGCGGCATCAATGAAGACGACGAATACTTCGACTTGCTCCCCAACATCTAGGCAGCGACGAGGCCTCATCCTGTGAAGCAGGTAGCCAACCATCGCACCGAACACGTTTCCCGGCTGCTTGACCAGCTTCGCCTCGGTTGGCTGCTGGCCCACCTGCCGCCTACCTTCGTCTGGGCAACCTACGTCGCGTTCAACAGCTTTGTCACCATCGCCGTGCTGACGCTGTTGGCTCTGCTGACCCACAGTCCGTTTGTCTTCCCTTCCCTGGGGCCGACGGCTTATCTCTTCTTCTTTACTCCGCTGGCAGAATCCGCCAGTCCACGCAACGCCGTTCTCGGCCACGCCATCGGCCTGATTTGTGGCTTTGCGGCCTACAAAGTCACCGGCATGCACGCCTTCCCGGAAGGTTTCGGCGGAGAAGTTTATTGGCCCCGCATTCTGGCTTCCGCCCTCGCGCTTTCGCTCACCGGGGCCGTCATGGTGCTGCTGCACGTCAATCACCCGCCCGCAGGCGCGACCACCATGATCGTATCTCTCGGCATCCTCGCGAAACCCGAATATATGCCGATCATCGAAGTCGCCGTCGTGCTACTGGCCGCGCAGGCGTTCGCCATCAACAGGCTCGCGGGGCTGCCCTATCCCCTATGGCGCAGCCGGATACCGCCTGCTGGAGGCCCTGGATGAACGCGGAACCTCCCATCACCGAATCTCAAATTGCGAGCCTCGTCGAGCGTTTCTACGCCAAAGTCCGCGTAGACCCGGAGATTGGCCCCGTCTTCAACGACGCCGTCGAGAACTGGGACGCGCATCTGGCGCTGCTCAAAGATTTCTGGTCGACCGTATTGCTCACCACGGGTCGATACAAGGGCAATCCCTTGCTGGCGCACTTCCGCTTGCCGATCGAGGAAAGATATTTTGCCCGCTGGCTGACGCTGTTTTCGGAGACCGCCAACGAGGTATTGACCGCACCCCAGTCTGCAATCGTCACCCGCAAGGCGGACCTTATCGCAGTGAACATGAAACGAGTTCTTGCATCGCGACCATGAAACATCTCGCCGTCGAGTCGCCGAGCGCATCGAACATAGAAGAGAGGTCAACGAAATGGCGACGGAAGGCTTTGCCGACGACGGCACAATGCTGAAAGACATGGCGCAGTTCGACCTGGCCCAGGAGATGAAGGACGCCGAGTCGAAAAAGCCCTGGCCGATGGGGCGCACTGCCACGACCCTGTTCAAGAAATCAGACTTTCGGATGGTCCTGATGTCGATGGAGAAGGGATCCATCTTGAAGGAGCATCACGCCGATGGCACCATCTCCGTACAGGTGCTAAAGGGGGCGGTACGCTTCACTGCACAGGGGAAGGACAACTCGCTAGTGCCAAATAGCGTCCTGACGCTCGGCGCGTCCATCAAGCACCAGGTCGAGGCGCTGGAGGACTCTGCGTTTCTTCTCACCATTGCATGGCCCAGCGGCGAGAAGCT
>JALYTE010000113.1 GCA_030854435.1 Acidobacteriota bacterium
GCGCCATGCTCGTCGATAAGGGCTGCCTCACCAATTCGCTCTTCCACTACCCGGCGCACATGACGTTCTTCACCACGCCAGAGCTGCTCGAAATCGGCAACATGCCCTTCTCGTCGCCCAACCAGAAGCCTACCCGCGCCGAAGCGCTGGAGTACTACCGGAAGGTCGCGGAGCACTACAAGCTCGACGTCCGCCAGTATCAGAACGTCGATTCCGTTTCAGGCTCCGATGGAGCGTTCGAGGTCCACACCACCGACCGCTTCGGACGCAAGCTGACCCATCGCGCGCGCAAGCTGGTCGTTTCGACCGGCTACTACGACTTGCCCAACTATCTCGACATTCCCGGCGAAGACCTGCACAAGGTGCAGCACTACTACCACGAGCCTCATCCGTACTTCGCGCAGGACGTGCTGGTGATTGGCGGGAAGAATTCAGCCGCAATTGCCGCGCTCGACCTGTGGCGACACGGCGCGCGCGTCACCCTGGTGCATCGCGGCGAGGCGCTGCATCGCCACATCAAATACTGGATCAAGCCGGACATCGAGAACCGCATCAAGAACGGCGAAGTCACCGCGCATTTCTCGACCACCGTGGTCAACATCGAACCTGACACCGTCACGCTCGACACGCCCGAAGGCCGTCGTGTGCTACCCAACCAATTCGTCTTCGCGCTCACCGGCTATCATCCCGACTTCCGTTTCATCGAATCGTTCGGCGTGCATCTCGACGCCAAAAACGCGCGCTGCCCGGTGTGCGACCTCAAGACGCTGGAGTCGAATGTGCCCGGCATCTATCTGGCAGGCGTTATCGTGGCGGGCGAACGCACCAACGAAATCTTCATCGAGAACGGTCGCTTTCACGGCGATCTGATTGCGAAAGACCTCGCTGTGAAGCTCTCGTAATTCCTGCCTAACGCGGCCGAGGCATAGTAAGGTCCAAATCTGTCGCAGTCATCTGCTTGGTCAGCACGATGATCTGCCCCACATGCTGCTGCACATGTCCGACGACCTGGTAGATCGCATCGAGCACCGAAACCTCGCCGACCTGCCCGGTAGGTTGCGGATTGGTGCGGTCCAGCAAACGCTCCGCAGGAAGCGTCGCCAACACAGCATGGACCTCCGCCACCGTCGCGCCGAAGAGAGCGACCAGTTCGTCGCGGCCCATGCCTTCGGCGAGGGCGAACTCCATGTCCCGCACCCGCACATCCGGCTGGCGGTCGATGCCGTGCAGAATCCATTGCCGCATGTTGCCGTCCAAATGCAGAATCAGGTTGCCGACCGAGTTTTCCCAATCGCCCTGGCGCTGCCAAACCTGTTCATCGCTCAGCCGGTCCATGCAGGCGTCGAGGTACTTGGTCATCTGCTCCAGCTTGCGGCTGGAGAAGTCGAGAAAAAGTGCGGCGATCTGGGATTGCGCTTGAGACTCCATGCGGCCATCTTAGCTGCGCACACCGCGCCTTGCCAATCCGCTCCTAGCGTTTGCCAACGTTCGCGAAGTCGATGAACGCTCGCGCGGGATCGGTGTGAAGCAGCTTCACCGTCACCTTGTCGCCGACGTCCAGGCCGTCGCCTCCCTGCATGACGCGGCCTTCGGCGGGCGGCGAGAAGGTGCGGACGTAGACGCCCTTGTCGGACGCGCCCGTGACCACGCCCGAAAACGTCTGCCCGATGCGGCCCGCCAGCGCCACCGCGGCGACGCGCTTCTGCATGTCGCGCTCGATCTTGCGCAGCGCCTTGTCCGCGTCGTTGCAATGCTGCGCGATGGCCATCAGTTCCGCATCGCTGTATGGAGCGGGAGCGTTGTCGATCATCGCGTGCAGGATGCGCTGCGTGACGAGGTCCGGGAAACGGCGGTTGGGCGCGGTCGAATGCGTGTAGTCCCGCGCCGCGAGGCCGAAGTGGCCGGTGGGATCGTCGTCCGCGCGCATCAGCATGTATTCGCCCGGCCCCATCAGCTTGATGACCGCGACGGCGAGATCGGGATAGTGGATCGAATCGCCCTTGCGTTGGGTTTCGAGGAAGTTATTGAGCGCGACGGAGTCGGGCGCGGGCGGCAACTCACCGCCGTGCTCCGCAGCCAGCGCGACGATGCGGTCCCAGCGCACCGGAATCCGCACTACGCGCTGCAAACCGCTTCGTCCGCCATGCCGCAGCGTGCGGGCCATCACGCCGTTGGCCGCGACCATCAGGTCTTCGATCAGGTCCATCGCGCGGTTGTGGATGGCTTCTTGAACATCGACGACGCGACCGTCCGCGACCACCGGATCGGCCTCGGCACGATGAAACTCCAGCGCGCCGTTCTCGACGCGTGCCTTGTGCAGCGCCTGCGCGGCTTCGTCCTGCATGGTCAACTGTTCGGCGAGCCAATTCACGTGCAGCGATCCGTTGGGCGTCATCCCCTCGGAAGTCGCATTCGCAGCCCTCGCGCTGTCCGAGCGCAGGCTGAACGCATCACCGACACTCGCGCCCGCGGCCGTATTCTCCAGCCACGGGCCTACGCGCGAATACGCAAGCTGCGCTCGGTTACGCACCATTGCGCGCGACACCTTCTCATCGCTCATCGCGCCCGTCGGCCCGACGGTGAAGGTCATCATCACACTCATGCGGTCGGCGTCTTCGTTCAGCGATGTCATGTCGGTCGAGAGGTCGAACGGCAGCATCGGAAAATTCTTGACCGCTGTATAAATCGTCTGCGTCTGCGCCTGCGCGTGCTTGTCGATAGGGCTTCCCTTGCCGACCGCCGCCGCCACATCGCCGACGGCCACGCGCAGTCGGATGCCTTCGGCGACGCGGTCTGCAAATTCGATTTGGTCGAGGTCGCGCGACGTGTCGTTGTCGATGGACGACCAGCCCAGCGCGCGCAGGTCTTCCACGCTCGCATCGGGCTTTTGCTCCGTGAAACTCTCGCGGATGGCCGCGACCTGTTCGGCGACACCAGCGCCGAACTCCGGCTTGAATCCTGCGGCATGCATCTCGTCCAACGCCGCGCCGGAGAGGTCGAAGCCATGTCCGCCGGTGCGGTACACCGGATGGATGGGGCCGTTATTGTTGCGTGGAGGGTTGGACTGGTGACTTCCGTTGCCGTGTTGTGACATCCTCGAAGCCTACCATTTGTGGGTACTCGGTCGCCTCTGCGGGCAGTACCCCCTCCCCCCTCCCTCGAGTGTACTTTGCACGCAAAGTCTTTAGAATGTAGGGCTCCAGGGCAGACATCTGTTGCAAAGTATTCAAAACAAATGACTTCGGTGCAAAGTATTCAATCGAAAGGACTTATGGTTGTGCAGTAGGGAGATTCGTTCGCCCGGGGTTATGAAGTGGTGGGTTTTTAATCAGTTCTGACCTAGAGTTACCCAATTTCCAAGCTCTACTTCTATTATATAGAGTTGCCGGGGTA
This sequence comes from Acidobacteriota bacterium, assembly GCA_030854435.1. Lineage (GTDB taxonomy): Bacteria > Acidobacteriota > Terriglobia > Terriglobales > Acidobacteriaceae > Granulicella. The sequence goes on from JALYTE010000113.1 coordinate 3,394, forward strand.
AACAAGCAATCTATTTTTGGTTTCTATCGTCTTTGTTCTTAGGGGTTTGAGGAGTTTTCCACAGGCTGGGGGGCTTGACAAGAAAACGACCGTTGTCACTTGTAGGGCTAATCTGTTGATGGAGGAACGTAGTGCATCGACGACTAGCGCTGGCGATGACGGGGTTGGCGCTGATGGCGGGCGGAGGCTCGGCGCAGGGGGTGCGTCATGCGCGAGGAACCGGACGCGCGGCGCAGGCGGCACCGCCCCATGCGGTGCTGCTGGAACTGTTTACGTCGGAAGGCTGTTCAAGCTGCCCGCCGGCCGATTATCTGCTGCATGTGCTCAACAACAAGCGTACCGGGGCGGGAGCCCTAATCGTCGGCATCAGCGAGCATGTGACGTACTGGAACCGTCTGGGGTGGCGCGATCCGTTTTCGTCGGAGATCGTGACCGCGCGGCAGCGGGGCTATGCCGAGCGGTTTCGTCAGGACGATATTTACACGCCTCAGATGATCGTCAACGGCGAGGCACAAGTGCTGGGCAGCGATGAGGACGCCGTGAGGAGTGCGCTGGCCCAGGCGCACCCTGCATCGGAAACCGCGCTGCATATTGCGTCCGCTCAACGCGACGCCGATGGGCTGTCCGTCACGTTCAGCCTGAGCGCGGCCGTCGCTGGCGCGGAGCCGGTCGATGTCTACGCGGTGGTGGCCGAAGATGTTGCGGCGACGAGGGTGCTGCGCGGAGAGAACGCGGGGCACACGCTCGTCCATGTGGCGGTGGCAACGACCTTCTCGCAAGTGGCGACCCTGACAGAGACGGCCGCGACCACCGTACACATCGCGCTGGCGAAGCCGCCGGACGGCGATGGCAAGCGGCATCTGATTGTGTTCGCCCAGGTGCGAGGGCTGGGGCCGGTGGTGGCGATCGATTCGATTGCGCTTTAGCGTCGGTTGCCGGGATGGAAAATGATTTATGGCGCGAAGGCTGCCACTCAAACCTGTCGTTGTCTCTATTCGACCGATCGCGACCCAAATCCGGTAAGCTCTGAGCACCGCCATGTCCAGCCACCCTGCCGTTTTCGAGAACCAGCCTATCCGCCGCGTCTACGATGAGGCCACCGACATCTGGTGGTTCTCCGTCGTGGATATCATTAAAATCCTCACCGACCAGCCGGATGTCCGCAAAGCCGGAACATACTGGAAGGTTATGAAAAATAGGCTTTCCAAGGAAGGAAGTCAACTGGTTACAAACTGTAACCAGTTGAAATTGACGGCCGAAGACGGCAAATTGCGCCTCACCGACTGCGCCACATCCGAAACTCTCCTCCGGCTGGTCCAATCCGTCCCCAGCCCCAAGGCCGAACCCATTAAGCTCTGGCTGGCGAAAGTCGGCTACGAGCGGATGCAGGAACTTGCCGATCCAACCCTTTCGATCGATCGGGCCCGCGACATCTACAAGAAGCAAGGCCGCAGCGACAAGTGGATCGCCCAGCGTATGACGGGCCAGGAGACGCGCAATAAGCTCACAGACTACTGGGCCGCGAACAAGGTCCAACCCGGTCAGGAATTCGCTATTTTGACCAACCTCATCCACCAGGAGTGGGCCGGCGTTTCCGTCAAGGAACACAAAGACCTCAAGGGTCTCAAATCGCACAATCTTCGCGACCATATGAGCGAAGCCGAACTCATCTTCACGGCCTTGGCCGAGCTGTCCACTCGTCAGGTCGCGGAAACTAGCGCCGCGAAAGGCATGCCTGCAAACGAGAAAGCCGCCCGCACTGGCGGCAGCATTGCAAGACGGGCACGTCACGAACTGGAAAATTTAACCGGTCGCAAAGTCGTGTCGAAGGAAAACTACCTCCCGCCGACGCCCAAAGCAAAGAATGCGCTCGGCTGAAGAGAAGTCTCCTGCATCGGTGCGATTGTAAAATGGACAAAATATCTGAATCGCACTTCGCGAATATCGCACGTCGCGTGCAAGCCACAGGGCAAACGAATAACATAGATAGGTGATGCCCACGACGACCGCACACCGCCCTCCAGCCAAACAGCCCACGCCCAATCCCGCCCGCGAAGTCGCCCAGCCCGCCGACACCTCCGCTCGCGAAGCGACGTTCGACATCTTCCGCCGCTGGGGATTTCTGCAGGCGTCGCTCGACCCGCTGGGGCAGTACCTTCAGCCTGAGCCTTTTCCGGTGCCCGCGCCCGACGGCCCCGACGCCGAAGAGGCCCGCCGTTACTACTGCGGCACCATCGGCGCGGAGTTCATGCACATTGCCAGCGCCGAAAAACGCGCCTGGATTCAGGAGCGTCTGGAACGCGATTACACCCCGCCCGACACCGCCCGCATCCTGACGGCGCTCATCCGCGCGGACGTTTTCGAGCAGGTCATTCAGCAGCGTTATCTCGGGACGAAACGCTTTTCGCTCGAAGGCCTGACTGCGCTGATCCCGTTTCTCGACCAGACGTTTACCACGGCCAGCGAGGTCGGCGTGACGCGCTCCATCATGGCGATGGCGCACCGCGGGCGGCTCACCGTCATCACCACCGTCATCGGACGCGACGCTTCCGAGACGTTTACGAAGTTCGAGGACGTCGACCCGCGCAGCACGATGGGCGGCGGCGACGTGAAGTACCACACCGGAGCGACGGGCGACTTCGTGGCGCCGAGCGGCAAGAAGGTGCATCTGCATTTGGCGTCCAATCCGAGCCATCTCGAAGCGGTCGATCCGGTGGTGATGGGGCGCGCGCGCGCATGGCAGGAACGGCTGGGCAAGAAGGGCCGCAATGAAGTGCTGCCCGTGATTATCCACGGCGACGC
>JALYTE010000154.1 GCA_030854435.1 Acidobacteriota bacterium
CTCATAGGCAGCGATGGGCCGGCAATCCTTCCCATGGACGATGGAACCCGCGACTCACTGCGCGGATTGCTGCAAAGCCACATTGCGGGCTCGCCGCTGCTTACCAGCTAAATCCGCCCGACGCAGGAGGCCATGCGCCCAGGATCTGGCGCACCAGAACGATGCGCCCGAAGTGGTAAGCGTTGTGCGCCGCGAGGCTGATGAGTTGGTCGCGCACGGACATCGTTCGTGCCGGATCGCCGGGCCGCGAAGGGCACTGAACGAGTCGGTCGAGCAGGGTCGCGTCGCGCGCGAGACCGGCCGCCTCTTGGCTGCTGCGAAGAAAGCGCTGGCAGAGGTCTTCCCACGTTTCCAGGTTCTTGTCGGTCTGGCCCGGAAAAGGTATTGAAGGCGTCGCGGGATAGGGTTCGGCAAGCCCGCGCATCCAGTCGAGCGACATCTGCTGCCAGAAGCAAATGTGCCAAAGCTCGTCGTAAATGCTGCGGGGAACGCCGGGAACGGGCCGGTGCGCCAAACCATCGCTCAGGCCTTCGATGATATGGGCGGGTGGCGCGGCGTAACTGTCGCCAATGAGGGCTTGCTCCAATTCGTTCATGCTCGGCGTCCTTAGCTGGGTGTCCTTAAATGATGAGGTAAATGATAACGAAATTGCCCAGGTCGCGCCGCGCCGCTATCCGGCATCTTACTGACGATGCAACGACGCTGACTCCGCCGCTAAAATTGGCGTATCGAGCGAGTTTGGAGGCGATGATTCCGGCACCCTCACCAGTCAATGGCAAGCACGACACAGGCCCGTCACGGCACGGCAAACACCCTATCGTGGGCAATTGCGAGATGTCCGAGTTGGTGCGCGGGTTTGACTGGTCCACGACTCCCCTTGGCCCCGTCACGGCGTGGTCGGAGACCTTGCTGGCCAGCGTGAACCTGTTCCTGGGCTCGCGGTTTCCCATGTGCCTCTGTTGGGGCGAAGGGCTGACGACGCTCTACAACGATGCTTACAAACCCTTCCTCACCAACAAGCACCCCGCCTCGCTGGGTCAGCCCGCGAAAACGGTCTGGAAGGAGGCCTGGCACCTCATTGAGGCGGAGTTCAACGACATCTTCGCGGGTGGCCCGGCCACCTTCGGCAAAGATGTGCTCATGCCGGTCGAGAAGGACGGCTTGCTACAGGATTGTTTCTGGACGTACTCCCGCAGCCCGATCTATGAAAATGGCCGCGTCGCGGGCCTGCTGGTTGTGCGCCTGGACACCACCGAAACCATGAAGGCGCTGCGCCTGAGCGAGGGCCACCTGTGCATGGCCCTGGCGGTTTCACAAGGCGTGGGAACGTGGAACTGGGACGTTGTGAACGATCGATGCACTTCGGCCCCGAACGTTGCGCTGCTGTTTGGTGTCGACCCGGCGAAGGCCACCGCAGGAGTTCCGCTCGCAGAATTTACAGCAGCAATTCATCCCAGCGACCGCGAACGGATCGAGCAGGCCATCGATAACGCCGTGAAATCAGGCCAGAACTATGCAGTGGAGCACAGGCTTTCGCACCCGGACGGCTCGCTGCGCTGGGTGTCGGCGCGGGGCCGCTGCCTACAGGACGCGTACGGCGCGGGAGTCAGATTTGCGGTCGTGGTCCTCGACATTACAGAGCGCAAATTGACCGAAGCGGCCTTGCGTCAGAGCGAGAAGCTGGCCGCCGTCGGGCGCATGGCCAGTTCCATCGCCCACGAGATCAACAATCCGCTGGAGTCGGTCACCAACCTGCTTTATCTGGCCCGCAACAGCACCGAACTGCATGAGATCTACGAGTTCCTCGACACCGCCGAGCGCGAGCTGCGCCGCGCCTCCGCCGTCACCAACCAGACCCTGCGCTTCCACCGGCAGTCCACTCAACCCACGTCGGTGACCTGCCTCGACCTGATCGCCAGCGCGCTTTCGCTCTACCAGGGACGGCTCATCAACTCCGACATCGCCGTCGAAAAACGCAAGCGCGCAGGATGCCCGATCATGTGTTTCGAGGGCGAAATCAGGCAGGTCCTCAGCAACCTGATCGGTAACGCCATCGACGCCATGCACGACACAGGCAGCGGCGGCCGGCTGCTCTTGCGCAGCCGCGAAGCCACCGATTGGAAGACCGGGCGCAAAGGCCTGGTGGTGACGGTAGCCGATACCGGGCCGGGCATGTCCGCTGAGACCATCAAGCGCATCTTTGAACCCTTCTTCACCACCAAAGGCATCGGCGGCAACGGGCTGGGATTGTGGATCAGCCAGGAAATCATTGAACGGCACGAAGGCGTGTTGGCGCTCAGAAGCAGCCAGAGCAAGGCCCGCCACGGCACGGTTTTTGCGCTGTTTCTGCCCTTCACTGCGGCCGCCCGCTGACCGGCCCTGACCGGCCCACAGAAAAAACGCTTGCCGCGAAGTCCAAATGCCGGTATGCTGGTTGCGCGTGAGCGAGGTGATGGAAATGCGACAAATGGTTCTGGCATGTGTAGCGACAATGGCGATGTGCGCCGCAGCGGCTCAAGTCCCAGCCGGATCCTCCGGCCCGGCTGCGGAAGTGCAGCGCAGCTATGCCGCCGTGAAGGCCAACATACTGAAGGCCGCGGAAAATATGCCGGTTAGCGACTATGCGTCCAAGCCCACGCCCGAGATTCGGACGTTCGCGCGTGTGGTCAACCACATCAGCGAGGCGCAACTGCACACCTGCGGGATTGCCAATGGCACGGCGGCGTCCACGCTTCCCAAGGTGCCTGCGGAGACGGCGGACAAAGCCGCCATCGTCGAGACGCTGAAGGCGTCCTTCGCCGAGTGCGACAAAGCCTACGCCGCGCTGACCGACGCCAATCTGACCGAGATGTTCACGGCGGGCCAGGGCAAGCGCTCGCATGTGGGGCTGCTGTGGGGCAACGTCTCGCACGACAACGAGCAGTACGCGACGCTCGCGCTATACATGCGGTTGAAGGGGCTGGTCCCGCCGAGTTCCGAGAAGTAGTTCCCGTCTCCCACCTTCGCCGCGAACTTTGCGGCTAAGGTGGGGGCACGACGGACGACGTTCAAGCTCGTTAGACGCCTATTGGCGCGACGCTGCGCTTGACCCATGCGGCCCGTTCGCCTTCGCCGATTTCGGACGCGGCCACGCGCAGCACCATTGTTTTCGCGTCTTCTTCCGGAATGGTGAGGCTAAATCCGTTTGCCTCGACGAAGGCGATCAATGCGGCCAACCCGACCCTTTTGTTGCCATCGATGAAGGCGTGATTTTTGATCAGTCCCCAGCTTAACGAAGCCGCCAGCCCCGCGACGGAAACTTCAGGTTCATAGACCGCTCTATTTTCGGCGCGCAAAACGGCAGACTCCAGCAAGCCCGGGTCGCGAAGACCATGTGACCCTCCAAAATCGTCGATTAAGTTCGTATGGATCGCAATCACTTGCTCGACACCAAGAAAGCGCACTGTCACTTCGCCAACTCCTCATAGGCGTGGCGAAAGCGTTCCTTTGTGCGGTGGTAAATCTCCAAAACCTCTTCCGTGGAAGCGTACCGTTTCTGGATAGGCATGGCTATCTGTTCCATCTCCACCGGATGAATCTCGACCGCCGAGCCTTCCGCCAGCTTCAACTCTTTCAGAGCGTCCTCGGTAAGAACGATGGCGTAGCCTTCCGGCGTTTTTTGCACACGAGCGACCACGCCCTTATTTTACGCTCCCTACCGCGCCATGTGCGCGACGGGACGCATGCCTGCTCTGGAACCCGGCCACGCTCAACTTGTTTTTCTCAGGGACGTAGCCCATCGCCACTTTGTGCGGCGGCACCGGGTCGGACCCCGTCAGCCGTGCCAGACGATTCACCGCGGTCGCCATCGCCGCCGAGGGAAGATGCAAAACGCACCTCCCTTTCGCGCAGCAGGTTGTGCGCCGTATGCCCCTTCGCGCCCAGGCCCAACATACAGTTCCAGCCCAGCCACCACGCCGAAGACATGGGAGCGACGTTCGGCGTGCCGTCTTCGTTCAAGGTACTGACCAGCACAACTGGAGTGCCCAAATAAAGAATTGAAGGTTCAATCGCAATATGCATAGAACCATCGTGAACTGTGACCAGCGCATGCGCTATCCGCCGGTTGCGCTCGAACTCCGCATGGCTTTCAAGGCTGCATTCCGCATCACACCTCACAGAACGGAGCCACAATGAAGCGGCTTAATTTAAAACCGGTGTTTCAGTGCATGGCAAAATGGGGA
>JALYTE010000160.1 GCA_030854435.1 Acidobacteriota bacterium
CACGCTGAACGAGGAGCACAACCTCCCGCGCACGCTCGCCAGCGTGCAGTGGGCCGATGAAATTATCGTCGTCGACTCCGGCTCGACGGACTGCACCGTCGAAATCGCGCGAAGCTTCGGCGCCCGCGTCATCGAACGGCCCTGGCCCGGCTTTGCCGCGCAGAAAAACTTCGCCATAGCGCAATGCACCGGCACATGGATACTCGCGCTCGACGCCGACGAAGAACTCTCCCCCGAGCTCCAGCAACAAATCCGCACGCTGCTTCCAACCAACCCGCCCACCGACGCGTTCTACCTGCGCCGCCGCAACTTGTTTCTTGGCCGTTGGATCAAGCACGGCGGCTTCTATCCCGATCCCAAGCTGCGCCTCTTCCGTCGCTCGAACGCCACGCCGCAGTTCGAGTCGCGCCCGGTCCACGAAACGGTCGCCTTCACAGGCCCCACCGCAACACTCGACTTCGACCTCATCCACCACGCCTACCCCACGCTCTCCACCTACATCGAGCACATGGACCGCTACTCCACCCTGGGCGCGGAAATCCTCATCAGCAAAGGCCGCACCAGCGCCTCACTCCCGACATTTCTGTGGAACGTCTATCTCATCCCGTACATCACATTTCAATGGAACTACTTCTGCCGCCTCGGCTTCCTCGACGGTCGCGAAGGCCTGCTGCTCCACCTGTATCAGGCTGCTTACACTAGTTGGAAATACGCGAAAGCATGGGAGAAATCGCGCATCCGATAACCAACTACCACGCAATCGCCTCACCCAGATGGAAGAACCCACCCGTCGGCCCATCCTCGGGCAGCGTTGCCAACTGCACTTCGGTCTTCGCGCCATCCGCCGCATCCATCGGCGCGGCGCTGCCGCCGAGGTCGGTCTTCACCCACCCCGGATGCGCGGAGTTCACCTTGATCTTCGTCCCGCGCAGCTCATGGGCCAGATGGACCGTAAACATATTCAGCGCGGCCTTTGAAGCGTTGTACGCCAGCAGCTTCGTTCCATAGGTCGGCGATCCCGGCGTCGCCTGCAGGCTGACAGATCCCAGGATGCTGGACACATTGACGATCCGCGCCGCGTCCGCTTTGCGTAGCATCGGCAGCAGCGCCTGGGTCAGCGCGACCACCGCAAAAAAGTTTGCCTCGAATGTCGCCCGCAGCTTCTCAGGATCGGTCGCGCTGGTCACGTTCTGCGTCCAACCCTTCTCCTGCATCACGCCGGCGTTGTTCACCAGCACATCCAGCTTGCCAAACTTCGACTCGATTGTCCGCACAACGGCGGCAATGTCGTCGGCCCGGGTCACGTCGAGCTTCACCGCCCGCGCATCAATGCCGTCGGCGCGCAACTGCTTGGCCGCGGCCTCGCCCTTGAACACATCGCGTGCCCCCAACAGCACCGCGTGGCCCAATTTGCCCAACTGCCGCCCGGTCTCTAGCCCGATGCCCTTGTTGCCGCCGGTAATCAACGCGACTTTCTTCGCCGCCGCCTTCTCCGTATCGCTCATCGCTCCGCCTTGCTTTTCTTTCTGTCATTCCCGAAGGGAATCTGCTTTTAGCTCGTGTCCGCAACCGTTCCGTGCTTGCCATGCATGTGACGCGTCAACTCGCGAAACCGCTCCGCATATTTTTCCGGCAACTCGCGCTTCTTCATGTCCCGTCCGACGACGATGTGCGTGGTTTCGCCTTCACACAATAGGACCTCATCGACGGCCCGCACAATGGCATACCTAAATCGCACGATCGCCCCGCGAAATCCGGCCAGCGTCGTCCGCACCAGCAATTCATCGTCATACCGCGCCGGGGCCTTGTACCGCACGCTGGCTTCGACGACGGCGATGAGCGCGCCTTCGCGTTCCATCGCCGCGTAGTCCAGCCCGGTCTGGCGAATGAACTCCACGCGCCCCACCTCGAACCACACCAGATAATTTGCGTGATAGACAACGCCCATCTGGTCCGTCTCGGCATAGCGCACCCGCACCGGCGTCTCGCCGTAGCCCCGCTCCAGCATTAGTTCCATCTCGCCCATAGCGCCAGTGTACGCATCGTTTGGGGAACCACAACCCTGGGTGCCCCATGTCTCGATTTTGAGACGTGGACATCGCGCATTTAGCGCGACCGTTCTCCTTCACGCACCCACAAATCTCACTGCCACACCGGCGGCCGCTTCTCGACAAACGACGCCGCACCCTCGCGAAAGTCCGCCGTCAGCCGTGAAGCCGCGTTGGCATCCATCGCGAGCGCCAGCGCAGCGTCCAGCCACTCCGCCCGCTGCGCCCGCATCAACCGCTTTGTGGCCCGCAGGCTTTCCGGAGAGTTCCGGATCAACTCCGCAATCAATGCTGCGGCTCGCGTGCGCAACTCCGCAGCCGCCACAACCTCGCTCACCAACCCCAGCCTCAACGCTTCTTCCGCGCCAAAGAACCGGCTGCTCAACAGCAGCCCGCGCGCCACCTTGTCTCCAACTTGCACGGCCAGATAAGCGCTCACCAGCGCAGGAATAAAGCCGATACGCACCTCGGTATACCCAAACTTCGCGTCCGGCGCGGCCAGCGTAAAGTCGCACATCGTCGCCAGCCCGGTGCCCCCGGCGATCGCCGGCCCCTGCACCACGGCGATGGTCGGAACATCGACCTCCCAGAGCGCACGAAACATCCTCGCAACGCGCTCGGCTTCAATGCGATGCTGCTCGACGCTCATCGACCCCATCTCGCGCAACACGGCAAGGTCGAGGCCGGAACAAAATGCCTCACCCTCGCCCGCCAACACCACCACTCGCGCGCCGCAGCTATTCGCGTCGCTGAACGCGGCCACCAACTCTTCCATCACCTCCGGCGTCAGAGCATTGCGCCGTTCCGGACGATTCAGCGTGATCGTCCGCACCACCCCATCGTCTTCCACCC
>JALYTE010000166.1 GCA_030854435.1 Acidobacteriota bacterium
CGACCTCGCCAAGACCAGCGAACGGACGCCCGATGAACTGGCGCAGGAAGCCATCGCTCAGTTCCTTGCAGCGCAGGCAGAGCATCGCGAGAAGATTCAGCGATCCCGCGAACAGATTTCACAGGACCGTTCCAAGAGCAATGAAGCAGTCTTCGCCGACCTGAAACAACGGTTTGGCTGGTGATGCAAGTTAGATGGACAGACGATGCGATTGCAGAGCTGACGGAAATCGTCGAATCCTCGAAACCAAAAGTCCCAGGATGGCTCAGCGAGTCGCGCAGGAAATATACGATGAAGCCGAAGGCCTTGCCGTCTTGACCAACCGCCGGCGAATCGGTCCCACGCCCGGCACCCGGGAATGCGTCCTTCGCGCCAGTGGATACATCCTCACCTATGAAGTCGTTCGTGATGCCGTCTTCATTTCAGGGATTCATCACGGCGCTCAGGATAGACCTCGCCGCTAACCGCACTCCGCTGCAAACGCCACTCAGTTCCATTGCCAATGGAGTCATTTTGCCCGCTGAAATATCAACAAGCCTTTCCACCCACGAATTTTTCACCCGCGTCCATTCCCTCTCGCCGCGAATCGCCGCCTTCGACTGCGACGGCACGCTCTGGTCCGGCGACGCAGGCTCCGGCTTCATGCGCTGGACCATGGACACCGGCCTCATCTCCGCGAAACAAGTCGAATGGCTCGAAACCCGCTACGACGGCTACAATCGCGGCGAAGTTTCCGAAGCCGCCATCTGCGGCGAGATGGTGCAGGTCTATCGCGGCCTCTCCGTCGACCGCATGCGCCACGCCGCTCGCGAGTTTTTCCGCGAACACGTCGAATCGCACATCTTTCCCGAAATGCTCACCCTCGTGCGCGAACTCCAGCAGAACAACGTCGCAATCTGGGCCGTCAGCTCCACCTGCGATTGGGTCATCGAAGAAGGCGTGCGCCGTTTCAACATCCCGCCGGATCGCGTACTGGCCACGCGCGTTTCCTCCGACAACGGCATCGTTTCCGACCGCGTCCTCGACGTCCCCACCGGCGTTGCGAAAGTCGCCGCCCTCCACCGCGCAGGCATTGCCGCGCCGGACGCAGTCTTCGGCAACTCCATCCACGATGCCGCCATGCTCGCCCTCGCGCGCCGGGCGTTCCCCGTCAACCCCTCGCCCGCGCTGCTCGAACGCAGCATCGCCGAAGACTGGCCCGTCTACTATCCAGCGTCGGTCGCGCCGTTACACAACCTGTAACCCATGATCGGAAACTGGCCGGCTCGCAACTCGGAACTGAACGCAGTCCTGCTTTGCTCTAAACTGAATCAACGGTGAAGGAACCCATACGCAACCTGGATCGTCGCAACCCGCAACCCGCGGCCAAGCCGTTGCGTCACGTCGTCGCCGCGCTCATTCTGCGGGATAGAGAAATAAGCGGAAGCGACTCCGAAAAACACGTCGCGCGCGAGGTCTTCATCTGCCAGCGCCGCGCCGGCCAGCCCATGGGCCTCAAGTGGGAGTTCCCCGGCGGCAAAATCGAACTCGGCGAAACCCCTCAAGTCGCGCTCGTTCGCGAGCTACAGGAAGAGCTTGGAATTGAAGCCCTCGTCGGCGACCGTATCGCCACGCTCCGCCACACTTACCGCAATGGAGGGGCCATCGAGATCCAGTTCTTCCGCGTGCTAGAGTTCTCCGGCACAATGGAAAACCGCATCTTCGAAACCATGCAATGGGCTCCACTCACGAAACTGCCAGACTTCGACTTCCTCGCCGCCGACCTCGGCCTCATCCGCGACCTCGCGGCAGGCAAGCTGCTCTAGCCTTAAGCCGTCAGCCCCTGCCACACCAGCATCAACGACAGGCCCACCACAATCACCGCCGTCGCCCACGCGACCACATTGAACCAGCGCGAATTGGTGTACTTACCCATCAACTCCTTCTTGTTGATCAGCCGCAGCATAAAGAACAGGATGAACGGCAGCAGCACTCCATTCAACACCTGCGACAGGATGCTCACCGTCACCAGCGGCAACTTGGGGATCATCACCACCGCCGCGCCGCCGGCGATCAACACCGTATAGAGCCAGTAGAAAAACGGCGCCTGCTTGAAGGTGCGGTCCAATCCGGCCTCGAATCCCAGCCCTTCGCAAACCGTATAGGCCGTCGAAAGCGGCAGGATCGATGCGGCAAAGAACGACGCGTTGAACAGTCCCACCGCGAACAGAATATAGGCATAGCGATCCGCGATCGGCTTCATGGCCTCCGCCGCGTCCGCCGGCACGGTGATGTTGCGCATCCCGTGGGCATAGAGCGTCGCCGCGCACACCACAACGATGAACCACGCCACAATGTCCGTGAAAAACGACCCGACAATCACGTCCAGCCGCGATGCCTTGTACTGCTTCACCGTGACGCCTTTGTCGACGATCGACGACTGTAAATAAAACTGCATCCACGGCGTAATCGTCGTCCCGATCACGCCGATGGTCAGGTACACATAGTTGCGATCGCGCCATATCGAACGCTCGGGCAGCTTCACCGTCTCGATCAGCGCCTGGTGCCAATCCGGCTGTGACATCACGCCCGCGATGATGTACGCAATATAAAAAACGCTCGCCGCAAGAAAGATTTTTTCTACGCCCTTGTAATCGCCCTTAACCACCAGCGCCCACACCGCGACCGCGCACAGCGGAACGCTGATGTATTTACTGATATGAAACAGTTGCAGCGACCCCGCGATGCCAATGAACTCGGTCACCACGTTCGCAAAGTTCACCACCACCAGCAGCGCCATGATGATAAACGTCATCCTCAGCCCGAACTCTTCGCGGATGAGGTCGCTCAGGCCTTTGCCCGTCACAACGCCCATGCGCGCGCACATTTCCTGCACGACAATCAACGCCAGCGTAATCGGCAGCATCGTCCACAGTAGCTTGTAACCGTACTGCGCGCCCGCCTGCGAGTACGTCAGGATTCCGCCCGCATCGTTGTCCACATTCGCCGTTATAAAGCCGGGACCAAGCACCGCGATGAACAGCACGATGCTCAACCGCCAGCGTTTCCACCGGCTCATGCGTTCACCTCAAATTGTGCGCGCTGCATCATCTCTGCCAATAGACTAACCGCTCCGCGAGCAACGTTACTCGTACTCCTGCATTTACCGTCGCTCTTGCTTTTCTTTTTGTCATTCCCGCAGGGAATCTGCTTCTTCTTTCGCTTTTGCTTTTGCTGTTGCTCTTCTTTCTGTCATTCCCGCAGGGAACCTGCTTTTGCTCTAGCCTCGCCTCGCCTATCATCTCGACCACAGGGTCACGTATTCATCAAAATCCCGCGAACTCGCTCGACAATCTTCCCCATCTGCGCGTCGTTGTGGTACCCATCGCACTCGGCCCGCACGCGACCGGCCGCTGCAATCCGCGCTCGCGCCGCTTCGTCCGGAAGATAACGCCGAATCTTCTCAACGCACTCCCCAATCCCCGTGAAGAACACCGCCTCCTCGTCCTCCACAAACCGCGCACTGTGCCCCGCCGCCCGTTCAGCCAACAGAAACCCGCCACATCCCGCAATTTCAAAGCTCTTGTGAACGAACTCATCCCGATTCGCATGTGTAATAAAACTCAAATTGATCTTCGACCGCCAGACGCCCTCGCGATAAGCGTCCATGTACAGCTCGCCTCCGGTATAAAGCGCCCCAAACGCATCTGGCTGGAGACGTCTCTTCCACTGCCAATCTCCCGAAATCACCACAGGAAACCCGAACTCCCGCCACAATCGCGTGAGGAACTGAGCACGATCGTCATAAGGCGTGCCGATGAACGAAACGCCGCGATCGCGGTCCTTGTCGCTCCACCCCATCGGCGGTGGAAAGTGAATCGTCGGCTCATACGCCGTCTGAATCTTGATCACATCGCGCGCGCCGCGTTGCGTGTAATCCGCGATATTGCTATCGCGTTGCACAACATGCAAATCGAAGTGCGGAATGTCCTTCAAATACAGTCGCCAACCCGGATCGCTGCGCGTGCCAAACGGATTGTCGATCATGTAGCTGACCGTCGCGATACCCATAGCGCGCAGTCGGCCGAGCGTCGCAGGTCGCAGCCACAGCAGCTTATCCGCCCAGAAAATATCCGGCCTCTCGCGCTCCGCCGCCGCGACAATATCGCGATTGAAGCGCTCTACCGCAGGCCCCGCGACCACGCGGTGCATCACCTTGCGCGCCAGCGCATTCCGCGATTCGTAGGGATAGAAGTTCAGCGCAACAACTTGGTGCCCAAGCCGTTCCAGCGCCCATGCGCGATACTGCGACGAGTCGTGCAGCGAAAGCCCCGCGACATACAGTATCTTCAGCGGGCGCATTTGCTACGCCTCGCGCAACTGCGCGATCACCTGCTCGGCATGGATCGCGCCAACCACCTTGCCGTGCGCATCGACGACGGGCAGCGAGCGAAGATTGTATTTATCGAAAATCTCGGCCACCTCCGAATCGCGAGCGTTTACGCCGCAACTGACGCGATGGCCTTCCGACAGAGTTGCCACAGGGGTGTTCTTCTCCGCGATAATCAGCCGTGCCAACGCAACGACGCCCGTCAAATGCTCCGCCTCATCCAGCAGATACACCTCGGTGATCGTGTCCGGATCGCCCTCGAAGGCGCGCAACGCTTCGACCGTATCGGCCACCGTCGCGCGCTCGTGGACCGCAACGTAATCGGTCGTCATGCGTCCGGCCGCCGAGGTCTCCTCGTGTTCCAGCAGCTCCTCCACATCCTGCCGCTCTTCCGGTTCCATCTCCTCCAGAATCGCGTCGGATTCCGCTTCTGTAAGCTCGCCCAGCAGGTCGGCCGCGGCCGCCGGATCCATCTCTTCGATAATGTCGGCGGCGCGCTCTGAATCGAGGCTTTGCAGCAATTCTTTTTGCAGCTTCGGCCCGACCTCTTCAAGCGTTTCCGCCGCCGTCTCCTCCGGCAGACTGATGAAAATCGCCTCGCGTTCAGCAGGCGCAAGCTCTTCGAGGATCGCGGCAATGTCGGAAGGATGCAACTTCGAGAGCCGCTTCTGATCGATCTTCAACCGCACCCGCCGCGCCGGATCGCGCACGATCAGATCGACAAACTCCCACGGAATCACACGCTGCTTGAAGCGGTCCGACACGCCCCCGACAGCAACGCGCGGCAAACCCTTCAGCAGCCGTCGCGACGCCCCGCGCAGCCCGACTTCGACCTCGGCGATGCGCAAACTTAGCTTCTCCGAATCCGTCGCCGGCTCCCAAACCAGGTTGACGTCGTTCACTCGAACGACCTTGTGGCCATGCACGTCGATGATCTGCTGATCGAGCAGGTCGCGTTCCAGCAACAGGAAATCGCCAATCTCCCCCGCCGGAGTGGGCGCGGCGGTCGCTCGCAGCGTCGACGTGCCCGGTGAAGGCTGCTCCAGGCCTTCGACCGGCAGCAAAAACTCCCGCAGCTTGCCGTCCTCGCGCCGCCGCAGAATCAACGCCCCAACATGCGCGGCATCGCGAGCCACATCCACCGCAAACTCATGCACTCGGCCGCAACTCTTCCCCGAGGCGTCCAGCACGGACATCCCCACCAGACTCGACACACTGGTCGGCGAGCTTTCGAGCGCAGCCATCTCCCTAACCTACCCCATCCGGCGTCTATCGTGGCTGGCAAAAAAAATGAACGACCGCCGCCGTAGTTATAAGCAAGTCTTCTAAAGGTCGTAGGCAGTCAGCATAGCTGACAACTCGAGACTGAAAACTGGCAACTGAAAACTGTCCTAAACACTCCCGCGCTCTCGTTGTCCACTAACGAACTACTTGCTGAAATCCACCGTTGGCGCAGTCCCGTTCGCGGGATTCCCTTGTAGTACTCGTCCCGGAAATGGAAACCCGCCATATTCGCCCAGATGCTGGCCGGAAATTGCTGCACGTAGACGTTGTAATTCTTGAGCGCCGTGTTGTACCTCTCGCGCGAAATCGCAATCCGATTTTCCGTCCCCGCCAACTCGTCTTCCAACCGGACGAACTGTTCATTGCCCTTCAGATTCGGATATGCTTCCTGCAACCGCAACAGGGGACTCATTGCCACTGTCAATTGCTGGTTGGCCTGAATGCTGCTGGCGCGATTCGACCCCGCGGCAATCACGCCCGCGCGCGCATTGGCGATATTCGTCAGCACCGCCGACTCCTCCGCCACATAACCCTTCACCGACGCGACAAGGTTCGGAATCAAGTCCAACCGTCGTTGTTGGTTCACATTTACTTCCGAGTAGGCCGCGTCCACATTCGCATTTCGCGCCACCATCTCGTTCTTCGCGCTAATGTAGCTTCCGCCCACAATCAACAGCACAACCACCAGCAGACCGATAACTCCAAGACCAACCCATCCAGCTTTCATCGTTCACCCTTTCGCGCGTTATTAGCGCTATCGCTCAATCTGTCCACGAACCAAAGTTCTGTCATCTCGACCGAAGATGCTCACGGCTTTATCGTGAGCATCGTAGTGGAGAGACCTCTGCATTCGCTTTGCTTCAGCTTACGCCACTACCAATCTCCGCCCGCGCCGCCGCCGCCGGAGTCTCCTCCACCGAACCCGCCAAATCCTCCACCGTCGCCTCCCCCTCCGCCGTCCCCGCCGCCTCCACTATCGCCACCGCGTCCTCCACCGCCAAAGCCACGTCCACCG
>JALYTE010000170.1 GCA_030854435.1 Acidobacteriota bacterium
ACGAAATTGTCAAGACGCTGCCCCAACTTCGTACCCCCAGAGGTACGAATTTGGGAAATTTGAACCGGCGACTTTCGCCAACTCGCCGCCTTGCTATCCTTGAAGAAGGCAACCATCAACGACCGCATCGGCGCAGACATTATTACGGCGATGAAAGCGCGCGAGGCCG
The DNA here is from genome assembly GCA_030854435.1 of Acidobacteriota bacterium. Taxonomy (GTDB): domain Bacteria; phylum Acidobacteriota; class Terriglobia; order Terriglobales; family Acidobacteriaceae; genus Granulicella. The sequence goes on from JALYTE010000170.1 coordinate 170, forward strand.
ACAAACTTACCACCCTGCGCATGGTGAAGTCCGCTCTCAGGTCTCGCGAAATCGACAAACGCGCACCCTTGACCGACGCCGAAGAGCAGTCCATCCTCACCACCCTGCTCAAACAACGCCGCGAATCCGTCGAGCAATTCACCAAAGGCAATCGCCCCGAACTGGCCGCCAAAGAGCAAGTTGAGATCGGCCTCATCGACGCCTACATGCCGCAGGCGGCGGGCGAAGACGAGATTCGCGCCGTCGTTCAAGGCGCGGTCGACCACGTCGCCAAAGACGCGAACGGCCAGCGCCCCGGCCCCAGGGATATGGGCACGGTGATGAAGGTCGTACAGCAACGCCTGCTCGCCGACGGCATCCGTGCCGATGGAAAGATCGTCAGCGAAATGGTGAGGGCCGAACTCGCCAAGCCCGCGAGCTAACCGCACTCCTATGCTGCTGGCGCTTTAGATTCTGTTCACGATCGCTCGTGGCTCTCCCCCAAGCTGCTCATCTCGACCGGACGCACCAAGCCGGGAATCATTACAGCTACAGCTTCGGATGCAGCAACTGGAACCCCGTCTTTTGCTGATACGCGTGGGCCAGCGCGCACGCCTTTGCGTCGCCATACAGGGGCGCAAGGAACGTCAGCGAAACCGGCGTCCCCGGACCGCCCGCATTGTTGAGCGCGCCATCTTCAAGGTTCGGCGACGGCGGAGCGTCCGCGCCGCGAAAGCCATTGGGCACAATCACCGCGGGTTGCCCGGTCAGGTTGGTCGCCGTAAGCTGCGGCCCGCTGCTCGGCGTCACCAGCACGTCGATGTCCGCGAACAGCGTCGTCATCTCCGCCACCGCCAACGTCCGCGCCCGTGCCGCCTGGATGTAGTCCACCGCAGGATACAGCCGCGCGGTGCGGAACTGGTTCGGCCAATCGAACGGCTGTTGCCCGGTCAGCAAAGCATCGCGTCCCGAGCGCGTCAGTTCGTCGAACGCCGCCGCCGCTTCAGCTTCGAGCATCGGCACCAGCGAGCCGAACGGAAACTTCGGCATCTCTTTCGCGATCAGATTCAGGCCCATGCCACGCAGCGTTTCCAGCGCCCGCGTATTGAACTGCGAGTCGTACAGCCCGCGCTCGAAATTCGCTTTGCGCCCCGCGACGCGCGCGTTGAACGCTTCCAACTCCTTGCCCGCAAGCGTCTCGCTGGGCGGCTTCAACTCGCTCAGAGTTGGCGCGTCGAAATCCGACTTCAGATAGCCCACGCGCAATTTATGCACGTCCAGCGTGAAGTCGGGATTGAAGGCCGCGTTCTGCACGGAGAGATCGTGTCCGTCGGGGCCGTAGATCGCCGCAAGCACAATCGCCACGTCCTCGACCGTCCGCGCGATCGGCCCAATCTTGTCCATCGACCACGTCAGCGCCATGGCCCCGGTGCGCGGAACCAGTCCGTAGGAAGGCCGCAGCCCGGTCGCCCCGCAGCGCGTACACGGCGAAGAAATCGACCCCAGCGTCTCCGTCCCAATCGCAAATCCCACGCATCCCGCGGCCACCGCGCTCGCGCTTCCCGCCGAAGAACCGGAAGACCCCTGCTTGGTGTTCCACGGATTCCGCGTGCGTCCTCCAAACCACAAATCACCCTGCGCCAGCGCTCCCATTGAGAGCTTCGCAATCAACACCGCGCCCGCCACATCGAGCCGCTTCACGACCTCTGCGTCGTAATCGAAACTCTGCTTCTCGAAGCCCGCCGCGCCCCACGTCGTGGGATACCCCGCCACCGCGAGCAGGTCTTTGCCGCCCCACGGAATCCCATGCAGCGGCCCGCGGTACTTGCCCGCCGCGATCTCGCTGTCGGCTTCGGCGGCGTGTTTCAAGGCGCGCTCTTCGGTCAGCGTAATGACGCAATGCAGTTGCGCATCTAGGCGCTTCAACCGCGCCAGATACATCTGCGTCAACTGCGTCGATGTGACCTTGCGCTTGCGCAGCAATTCGCCCAGCTCGCGCACCGAAAGGAAGGCCAAAGTTTCGAGCGCCGCAGGCGAAGAAGCATTCACTTCGACGACGCCGCGCGGCATCGCACTGAGCTTCGCGTGTTTGCGTTCAGTGTCGAGCTTCGCGCCCCCAGGCACCGGGTTGAACACCAGCGCAGGGGCCACGGCATTCGGCAACGCCAACTTGCGGACTTCGACAAGATCGTCGCGCTGACCGGTCAGGTTCTCGATCATCACCTTGCGTTGCGCGGCGGTGAACGACACGCCGGCAATCGACGCCGCCTGCTCGATCATCTCCACGGTGATGGGAGGCAACTTCTCCTCGGACGCCGCCAATTTTGGCTCGGAAGTTTTCCGAGCGGACTTCTGCGCGGAAGCCGCGCCGGTCGCCAGCGCCAGCAGCGCGCCGGGCAAAAGTGTATGGCCGAGACCTGCGGCAGTCGTGACGGCAAGAAAGTGGCGGCGGGAAGCATCGAGTGATTTAGGCATAAGGGGAATTATTGCATCCGCCCTCGGCGGGTGTCCGATTTTGCGCGCAGGACCTCTCGGCTACTTCGTCATCGGGTTCAGAATGTCGTCGAGGCGGGCGGCCTTGCCGTCCACGCGTTGCAGGTCAGGATACTTTTCGCCCTCGTGATAATCGACGCGGACGACCTTGAAGTAGCCCGTGTTTTCGACAATAAACTCAAGCGCCGGGCCATTGCCTCGCGCTTCCTTGATGGCCGCGCGCAAAAGTCCGGGAGTGTAGCTGCGGCCGTTGATCGCGATGATCTTCATCCCCGGCCCGAAGCCCGCTTTGTCCGCAACGCCGCCCACAATCACGTCGGCAACCTTCGCTTCGGGGGTGATCGCAAGGCCGAGCGAAAAGCGCGTGTCGATGCTGCCGCTTTGCGATTCGCCCAACTGCGACCAGTAGTTGGGGTGATCGACATACACCAGCTTGTAGCCGCTCAGCGCGTCGATGCCGCCGATTTCGGGAGCGTGGAATTGGTTGGAGTCGAGCCGTTTGCGCAGGAATCCCGCCCAGTCGTACGGCACGACCGCGTTCAGCCCCGCGACCACGTCATCGAACGTGTACGGGACGACCTTCGGCCCCGTGTTGCCGCCCAGACCTTCAAACGCAGCAGCAAAGTCGTTGAGGGATTTCTTGCCGTCGGTTTTGTCGCGAATGGTGAGATCGGCTTCGAGCCACAGCAGTTCGCCCTCGTCGTAGTAGTCGACGCCGCGCCGGTAATTGTCGTACGCGCCGCCGGTCAGATACAGCACCTGCGCCATGGTCGCGGTGTCTTGCAGATCGCGCCAGGTGCGTCCGGGCCGGACGTCATTGAGGTATCCGGCGACCGTGGCCAGACGATCGCGATAGATTTGCGGCGTCCAAATACCCGTGCGCGCGGCGAGAATATCGCCGAGATATTCCGTCAGTCCTTCGTAAACCCAAAGCAGGTCGCCCTCCATCGGCTTCTGATAATTGTGCGT
>JALYTE010000067.1 GCA_030854435.1 Acidobacteriota bacterium
TTGGACGTACGAATCCAAACCTCGTGCCCAAGTGTCAAGATATGCGTGGCGCTCAATGATGCTCGGTTCTTTCGTGATCTGCTCGTCGCCTACCTCGACCTGGACCGAGAAGTCTGCTCCCGTATCGAACGGTGGGTCGATGTAGATTAGGTTCACCTGACCGGCGTACTGCTCGGCAAGCGCGGCCATCGCGAGTTTATTGTCACCCCAGATGAGTTTGTTCTTCCATCCCGGTGGAAGAGCGGGCCGGGCGTCGTCGGGCGCGCTAAAGAGGGTCAGTTGCTGGCGGGGTTCGTTGATGGTCTCGATCGTCTGGAACGGCAACACCGGCACGTCAATCTCGGACTTCTTACCTTCCCATTCCAGCCGGACGCCCCGCTTCGCCCCGTTCGCCGGGGGCGCAAACCGCCGCACCTGGGGGGCGCGCTCAACCGCCATGTTTGCTCTCCCTCCCCACAACCGCTGTCCTTACTTACCGATCATCACCTGTGTTAACGGACGGCGTGCCGAAATGGTATGCAACAATCTTACCAGTTATGAGCGGTTCGTCGCGGATATGCAGTCATAGATTATGAGGTTCGCCCCTGCCACGATGGGCAGGGGCGGTAGTGTCGCTCTCAGATGAGCCGTACTCCGGGGTCGTAATGACCTTCACTCCACGGCGCTTTCCGCCGTTCCTCGATGCTTCGCTGTGTCAGCATCGCGATTACGTCTGGCGGCAAGTCTGCCGGGGTTCCTGCAGAAAGCATTCTCTGCAACCGCTCATCCAAGTCTGCCGGTGGTGCGTCGCCTACGACAACCACAGTCGGCTCGCCGTGTCGGGTAGGAGGGGGACATCGCTGCCTCCCTCCCCCCTCAGAGTTGGGTAGGCCGCTGGCGAGTTGCCCTTTCCACGGGCACTTTTCCATCGGCCCCCACCGAACCGCGCTTGCAAGCTTTCCCCGCACGCGGCTCTCCAGTGATTCATGACCAGACCTCCTGTCGCGTCGGCCGCCCTGCATGGATCGCCGCGTGACAGGCTCGGCACACGACCAGCGTTTTTCTCTTCCGTGCCGCCATCAGTCGGTGCCACTCCGGTACCGCTTTGTGCCCACGGCGTTGGAGATCCGCCAGCTTGCGGACATGATGCACCTCGACGTTGAGAGTGCTGCCGCACAACTCGCACGCGTCGGCTTGGAGCCGTTTGAGCAACTCCGTCCCCTTCGTGTACGCCCGCGGCGGTTGCTGGTCGACGAGGATTGCGTTCTTCCGGCGGCGCATCGCGAAGCCCCCGAACTGTGCTACCAGGGATCGCTTCCCTTCCCCGCGCTCGACCACCGCCTGAAAGCAGGTGAGCACACCGGTCGTCGTCGTGACTTTGGTCCGGTACTTCCGTGCCATGCGCGTCACGCGACTCCGGTGTTTGTTGGCGAGCGTCTTGAGCATCGACGTTTCCATCGTCCACTTCAGTCGGGAGAGCTTGCCGACGTTGTGGGCGAGGGCGTAGTAGTTGACATAGCCGCGGAGTTCCGCGCCGTACCGGCCAATGATGCTGAAATCATCGTCAGCCAGCAGGTCGGTGCGGGCGTCCGGTTTGCCATGCCGTTCGTACCGGGAGCACATCGCCATGACCACGTCCCAAGGAACCTTCAGCATGATGTGCCCGTTGACGCTGCGCCGACCGCGCTGGTCTCGCTTATCGTCCGCGTGCATGCCGGAGATCGCGTAGCCGAGGAAACGCGCCGCTTGGCTGCGGGCGTGGGTGACCAAGGTCTTCTCCTCCGAGAGTTCCAGTTTGAGGTGATCGCGCAGGAAGACGCGCAGGCGGGCCTTGATCGCTTCGGCTTCATGCTTGGGACCGACAAATCCGATCAACCAGTCATCCGCGTATCGGACATAGTGCAGGCGGCGATAGTTGGGGTCCTCAGGGTCTTGTGAGGGAAGCTGTCGCATGATTTGGTACGCCGTGCGTGCCTCTTCTGTTCGACCCTGACGCCGCAACCGTTGCGCGCGGAGCGCGATGGCCGTGTATTGCGGATGGCTTCGTCGTCGGATGCCGCGGTGGTATGCGGGTAACAGTTCCTGCTCGACGAACCGATCCAGCTCGTTCAGGTAGATCGTCGCGAGGATTGGTGAGATCACTCCCCCTTGCGGGGTGCCGCTCAGGGTTGCCCCATGCCGCCAGTCCTCCAAATATCCGGCCTGAAGCAAGCGCTGGATCAGACTCAGGAAGCGGTTATCGAGGACCTTTTCGCCGAGTAGCCGCAACAGGACCGCGTGGTCGATAGTGTCGAAGCACCCCTTGATGTCTCCCTCAATGAACCACTTCGTCCCCGTCCAATCGCGTTGCACCGCACTGAGTGCGGTGTGGCAGCCGTGACCGGGGCGGAAACCGTGCGAGTGCTCCGAGAACTGCGGCTCGAAGTATGCTTCCAGGATAGAGCGCATGACCTCTTGCAGCAGCTTGTTGGTCCATGTCGGCAAGCCGAGCGGGCGCACCTTCCCGTTCTTTTTCGGGATGGTGACCCGTCGGACGGGCGTCCAGCGGAACCGCTCGTGACGTAGGGCGTCGATGAGGCGGTCGATCTTTGCCCGGCTCATACCGTCGACGGTCTCCGGGGTCATCCCTGGCGTCATGGCCCCCTGGTTGGCAGAGAGGCGGGCGTAGGCGCGCAGGTACAGGTTCGGGTTATAGAGCAGCGAATAGACCCGTTTGAGCGGCAATCCTCGCTTGCCGCGATCTCGAATGATGCCCAGAAGCGTTTCAGCGTTCTGCATTTTGCATACCTCCCGCTCTGCTGCATCGGAATCACCTGCCGCCCTTCGCCCTGTGCACGGCTTTCCCGTGCTCCCTGACCGGTCGTCACCCGGCGACTACTATGGCGGCTCCGTCGCCCTAGGACTCGCGTCCCGTAGGCGATCCCGTGGTACGTCGTCATCACACGTCCGAGGCCGAGGTAGGTGCCCCACTCATCCCCTTGCTTCGCCTCGTTGGCGAATGTCCTTCCCGCGAAGGTGCGACAGCCTCACGGTTCATGCCATCGCACGGGTTGGCGGCGGTTGTCAGACGCTCCTTCCGCCGGGCGCGCACTCTCACCACTGGGGATTGGGATTCAAGCAGTCTCGCCTTCACCTTGTCGGCCGGGTCGAACGTGACCGGTCATACAGCGTCTTCTGACCGTCACGCCGTGTTCCCAGCATGCTCTGGTCCCGTTGACCTTTCGGTCGCGGGTAAGCTGGTAGCCCAAACACCTCCTTCGAGTGCTTCCCGGCTGGACCGGGGATGTGATGACGCGCCTCACGGCGCACACCGGACGTGCCAATTGCTCGGCATCCGGCTCCTCAAGGATGGGGTTCTTGTCACGAATACCGCCGGCTCGGGATGGCTGTTTCGTGCCGTCTC
>JALYTE010000184.1 GCA_030854435.1 Acidobacteriota bacterium
GGCTTCGCTGAGACGGCAAAGGACGAGTTCGTGCCCAGTGCGAAAGACCTGAAACCGCTGCGCGATTACCTCGTCGCCCACATGCCGGAGCGCGTCTATCCACCCGGAACGACCCCTTCGTATTCGAACTACGGCGCTGCGCTGGCGGGATACATCGTTCAGCGCGTCTCCGGCAAACCGTTCGACCAATACATCGCGGAAAATATCTACTCACCGCTGCAGATGACGCATTCGACCTTCGACCAGCCGCTGCCCGACGCGTGGATGGCCAACATGTCGAATGGATATAACGTTGCCTCGAAAGATCCCAAATCCTACGAAGTGGTGCAGGTATTCCCCGCGGGCAGCATGGCGACCACCGCGCTGGACATGACGCACTTCATGATCGCGCAGTTGCAGAATGGCGAATACAATGGTGCCAAGATATTGAAGCCGGCGACGGCCGAGTTGATGCACTCGCGGCAGCGCGCTCCGGGAAACTCCGCCGCGTTAAACGCCATGTGTCTCGGCTTCTACGAAGAAACGCGCAACGGGCATCGCATCATAGGACACGCTGGCGATACGGCCGCTTTCCATAGCGATCTGCACTTGATGCCCGACGCCAATCTGGGATTTTTCGTCAGCTACAACAGCAACGGCAAGGGCACGGTCAGCGACCGTACCCTATTGTGGCAGAAGTTTCTCGACCGCTACTTTCCCTACCAAGCGCCCCCTGCCGTCGCGATTTCTTCGGCCGCGGACGATGCGGGCAAAGTCGCAGGACAATACATGGCCAGCCGCCGCTTGGAGGGCAACTGGCTCAGTGCGCTGGCCATGGTCGGAGAGACCGACGTCACCGCCAACCCCGACCACACCATCGCCATTAAGGCGCTGAGCGGCTATAACGGCGAGCCGATGAAGTTCGTCGAAGTGGCGCCTCTGGTCTATCGCAACGCGGATGGCCAGGAGACGGTCGCATTTTATCGCGGCTATGACGGCCGCATGACGTTCGGTTTCGACTTCCCCTTCGAGGTCTATCAGAAGGTGGGCGTGCTGGAGTCCAAATCGTTCAATATGCTGCTTCTGTACTTCAGTCTTGCCGTCATCGTGTTGACCGTCGTGTTTTGGGCGCTGGCGGGCATGATACGCAAGCACTATGGCCGGGATCTTCTAATGCTTCCGCTGGACCGCCGCCTGCGACTGGTCGCCAGACTCACCTGCATTTTGTATCTGGTCGTCATCGCCGGATTCGCGCTGATCGTCACCAAGTTCGGGGACCCTTCTACCTCTGCGGAGAGCCTCGATAAATGGCTGCTCTTGATGCAGATACTGGGCGTGCTCGGCGTCATCGGCAGCCTGGTGGCTGGTTTCTACGCGGTGCGCGTATGGCAGGCGACGACTGTGACTTCGCGCCCCGCCGTAAAACGCGTCGAGCCGGCAACGGCCGAAGCGCGAGAATCGGCAACCGGCACATACTACGTCGAGCCAGCAACGATCCTGCCGACAACGACGGTGCCAAGTCGCTGGATATGGGGACGGATGGGGTGGACGTTGGTCGCGCTCGGCTGCCTGTGCTTCGCGTGGCTTCTGATTCACTTGGACGTTCTGAACTTCAACCTGCATTACTAGAGGCGTGCCGTTCCAGTGCTGACGCGACCCATTGCCGTACGACCGCAACCGGGCGAAGCTGTGCAGCCGCAGCTTCGCCGGATTCTCGGCATGGGAGACATGGTGCTGCTGATCGTCGGCACCGTGATTGGCTCCGGAATTTTTCTGGTGCCCGGAGCGGTGCTTCGACCATTGGGCAATTCCGTGCCGCTGGCGATGACGGTGTGGCTCATGGGCGGCGTGCTTTCGTTGCTCGGCGCGCTGACCTATGGCGAACTGACCGCGATGAAGCCGCAGGCGGGCGGGATCTATGTTTACATCCGCGACTGCTTCGGTCCGCTGCCGGCGTTTCTCTTCGGGTGGACGCTGTTCTTCGTCATCAGCGCCGGTTCTATCGCCACTCTGGCCGTCGCGTTCAGCAATTATCTGGCGGAGTTTCTACCGCTCACACCTGTGACTGCGAAGTTGGTTTCCGTTCTGGTGATCGCGGTCATTTGCGTCGTCAATGTGCGGGGAGTGCGTGGCAGCGCGAACCTGCAGAACATCACAACATCGGTCAAAGTTCTTGCCATTCTGCTGATGGGCACTGCTCTTTTGTGGCTGGGCAAAAGCTTCGCCTTGCTTCCTGCGACGCCGCAGCATCTCAGCACGGGTTCGCTTGCGTCGGGTTTCGGGCTGGCCATGATCAGCGTGCTCTGGGCCTATGAGGGATGGCAGTACGCGACCTACAGCGCGGGCGAGACGATCAATCCGCAGCGCACTTTTCCGCTCGCATTTCTGATCGGGTCGGCGACGCTTATCGGCCTGTATTTGTTTGCCAATCTGGCGTACGTTGCCGCGCTGGGGCCGGACGGCGTCGCGGCATCGAACCGTGTCGCGGCCAGCGCGGTTTCGACCATCATCGGCCCGGCTGCCGCGCGATTTGTCGCCGCCGCCATCCTGGTGTCGATGTTCAGCGCGGCGAATTCCATCGTCCTCACCGCACCGCGCGTTTACTACGCGATGGCCAAAGATGGCGTGTTCTTTAAACGGTTGTCCGAGGTACACCCGCGATTTGGAACGCCCGCATTCGCCATCGCCGCCGCGACCCTCTGGGCGGCGATTCTGGCGGCCAGCGGAACGTTCGAGCAGCTCCTGACTTATGTCGTTTTCATCGGCTGGATATTCTATGCTCTGGCTGCGGCCAGCGTCTTCGTCTATCGCAAACACGACCCCGGCGCGCATCGTCCGTACCGCGTTCCCGGATATCCTTTCACTCCTGCGATTTTCATCGTCGCGGCCGTGGCGCTGGTGGTCAACACTATGGCGACACAACCGGCCCGCGCCGTCATCGGACTCGGTATCGTAGCACTGGGGACGCCCGCGTATTTCTTGTGGAAACGGGGTGCCGAAAGCCGATGATCAGCCTCGCACAACATTCGGAGTCGAGCATCGCGGTCCGTCCGTTTCACGATTTGCGCGAGATGGGCGCCTGTGTCGGCCTACAGCAGCGCGTTTGGAACTACGCCGAAATCGATATAGTGCCGGAACACATCTTCGTGCTCGCGGCGATTGCCGGAGGGCAGGTGCTCGGCGCATTCGACGGCGAAACTGCGGTCGGATTCTCGCTGGCCTTGCCTGCGATACGCGACAAGCATCTGCATCTGCATTCGCACATGGTCGCGGTGCTGCCCGAATATGAGAACCGCGGCATCGGACGCAAAATTAAAATAGCGCAGCGCGACGACGCTCTCGCGCGCGAATTCGACCTCATCGAGTGGACCTTCGATCCGATGCAAATCAGGAACGCCCACTTTAACATCACCACGCTGGGCACCATCGTCCGCCGGTATCTACCCGACCTGTATGGACAAACTTCCAGTCCGCTGCACGGCAACCTGCCTACGGATCGCCTGGTGGCCGAGTGGTGGATCGGGCGTGGGATTCACTCGAAGCCCGATGCGTCCACCGAGCCGGAGCGGGTCTCGCTACCTTTGGACATTTGCGAAATCTGCCGGTACGAGCCGCAACGGGCCGTCGCAATCCAGAGCGAACTTCGGCAGCGTTTCCAACAATCTTTCGCCTGCGGCCACGCGGCCGTGGGATTTGAAATGACCTCCGACCATGCGAGCTACTTAATGAGGCCTTATGAAAATTGAAACAATCCGCCTTCGCGAACTGCAGATGCGCCTGAAAGCGCCGTTTGAAACCAGCTTCGGCGTCACTCAAGCGCGCCGCATTCTGCTCGTAGAAATCGTCGCCGATGGCACCACGGGATGGGGAGAGGTCACGACGGGCGAGACCCCCTCGTACAACCCCGAGACCACGGACACGGCGTGGCACATCATCTCGGATTTCATCGCTCCGACGTTGGCCGGAAAGCGGCTGGAAAGAGCGTCGGAGTTTCCCGCGCTGGCGGCTGGTATTCGCGGACACGAGATGGCGAAGGCCGCCGTCGAGAACGCTCTGTGGGACATCGAAGCGCAACAGAGGAATGTGCCGTTGGCAAAGTTGCTTGGTGGCACACGCGATGAGATTGTTTGCGGCGTGTCGCTGGGTATTCGCGAAAGCCCTAAGGCGCTGCTCCAGAAAGTGGAGGAAGAACTCGCCAACGGCTATCAACGAATTAAACTCAAGATTAAACCGGGGAAAGATATCGAGTACGTTGCCGCTGTCCGTAAAGCGCATCCAGACATCCTACTGTCGGTCGACGCCAACTCCGCATATCGTCCGGAGGACGCGGCCCGCCTGCGTGAACTCGACCCGTACAAGCTGCTCATGATCGAGCAGCCGCTCAACTGGGACGACATCTACGCGCACTCGAAGTTGCAGGCGCAGATCGAAACCGCGATCTGTCTGGACGAATGCATTACAAGTTCGCGCGCCGCAAATACCGCCATCGAACTGCGCGCGTGCCGCATCATCAACGTCAAGCTGGGGCGCGTGGGCGGGCACGGTGAAGCCATTCGCGTTCAGGACGTTTGCCGCGAGGCCGGCGTCCCCGTATGGTGCGGCGGCATGTTGGAAGCCGGCATTGGGCGCGCGCACAATATCGCAATGTCCACGCTGCCGGGCTTCACGCTGCCGGGCGATGTGTCGGCCAGCCAGCGCTACTGGCATGAAGACATCATCGAGCCGGAAGTGACAGTTTCTCCGCAAGGCACGATCCGTATTTCGCAAACGCCCGGCCTCGGCTACGCCGTGCGCCGCGATTTGATCGATAAACTCACCGTTCGCAACCACGATTGGAAGGCCCATGCCGCAGCCGCTTAAGAATTGCTCGTTGAAAATCACCCGCCGGTTTCTCGCCCATGCGGAAGTGGTTTGGACGTTCG
>JALYTE010000185.1 GCA_030854435.1 Acidobacteriota bacterium
TAAGGTTCGGAGTTTTCCGCGGGCCCGCGCAGCGCGAAGACCCCGGGAGCGGCAGGAATTGCACGCAGGATTTCGTCCGAGTTGTCCGCGAGGAACTCGATGCGGTGCTGGAGTTGGAAGGCCGCGCTCACACGCAGATTGTAGCGGGAGACGGCGGTGGGTCGTATACTGCGGGTATGGAACTGACGCTTACGCCCGCACTCGAAAGCCTGATCCAGCGCAAGCTGGATAGTGGGGAGTATGAAACGCCGCAGCAAGTGATCGAATCGGCCGTCTCCAGGCTCAACGAGAAAGATGTGGATCTGGGCATGAGAGCTGCACTGTTGCAGGCGTTGATCGACGAGGGCTGGAACGAGGCGGAGCGCGGTGAAACGATGTCTGCCGGGGAAGCTCGCTCCTGGCTTGCGGCCAGAAGAGTGGCGCGTCGGCGTGGATGAGGTCCGTATAACGCCGAGTGCGTTCGAGGACCTCGACCGCATCTCAACTTACCTCGAGCAGAAAGCCAGTGAGCGGGTCGCGGCACACGTCGAGCGGCGTATCTTTGCGGCGTTCGACGACCTCGTTCGACTCACTGCGCTTGGGCATCGACGCTCCGACGTTCGTCAGCCTGAGCTACGGTTCTACACGGTATTCGATTACCTCGTTGTGTTCAGGCGGGAACCGCGGGTTGTGATCCTCAGAGTCATCCACGGCGCGCAAGACGTTCCAGCAATTCTTGCAGAGCTTTAACTTCCCGCGACCGTCATGCCTTCGATGCGCACCGTCGGCACCGCGCCGCTGCTGCGGAACTCGAGGTCGTTGCCGATGGCCGAAACGTTGCGGAACATGTCCTTCAGGTTTCCGGCAATCGTGATTTGCTCGACCGGGTAAGCGAGTTCGCCGTTCTCGATCCAGAGCCCGCTTGCACCCTGCGAGTAGTCGCCGGTGACGAGGTTTACGCCGAAGCCCATCGTTTGCAGGACGTAGAGGCCGGAACGAACGCCGCCGATGATTTGCTCGGGTGTTTCGCAGCTGGGTTCGAGGAAGAAGTTCCCGCCGCCGATTCCGGGCGCGCCCGCGAGGCCGCGCGAGGCTTTGCCAGTGGAGCGCATGTTGAGCTTGCGCGCGGTGTAGGTATTGAGCATCAGTTCTTTGAGGACGCCGCGTTCCACGATCACGGTGCGGCGCGTGGGGAGGCCGTCGCCGTCGAAAGGCGAGGTCCCGAAGCCGCCGACGCGCATTGTGCTTCCGTCTGCAATCGAGTGATCGAAGACCATCGTTCCGTCGTCGATCATGGTGATGTTTTCGCCCGCGACTTGTTCGCCCAGCTTGCCCGCGAACATCGACGCGTTGCGATAGATGGCGTCGCCGTTGGCCGCGCCCAGCAGGTTGCCCATCAACCCAACGGCGATCTCCGAGGCGAACACGACCGGGCAATTTTGTGTCGGCACTGAGCGCCCGCCGAGCCGTCGCAACGCTCGCTCGGCGGCCTTGCGGCCTACTTCTTCGGGGGAGGCGAGCAGTCGCGAGGTGCGCGAGTTCGAGTACCAGTAATCGCGTTGCATGGCGCCGCTTGCGTCCTGGGCGATGGGCGTGACGGAGAATCCGCAATAGCTGCGCCGATACTCACTGGAGAAGCCGCGCGAGTTGACCATGACGCGGCGCGAACTCGACGCGTCGAAGCTGGCTCCGCTGGAGTTTTGGATGCGCGCGTCGAAACTCATTGCGGCGGCCTCGCAGCGCTGCGCGATTTCGATGCGCGCGTTGGCGGGAATTTCCTGTACGTCGTCAAAGTAGAGGGCCAGCGCGTCGGCATCGTTCGAGCCGAACGCCTCGCGTTCGGGCAGGCCCGCGAAAGGATCCGCGCCCGTCACTTTGGCAAGCTCGATAGCGCCCGAGACGAGGCGCTCGATGCCATCGCGCGAAAGGTCCGACGTGGAGGCGCTCGCGGTGCGCTGGCCTCCTTCAGCATCGAAGAGGACGCGCAATCCGAGCGCGCCGGAGCCTGATTCTGTAAGCTGTTCGACTTGGCCGAGGCGCACGTTGACGGCGAACTCTTCGCCCTCGAAACCGACGGCTTCGGCGTCGGTCGCGCCTGCGCGCAGGGCGCGACCGACAACCTCCTCGGCGAGCGCGTGCAGTCTTGACGCCTGCGATGTCTGTGAGTCGAGCGCGATCTTCACCGGATTCTAGTGCACCGGACGGCTGGACACTCGAAGTTCATGCCCGTTGACCGCCGAGAGTAGCCGAATGGCGTCGCAGCAGTGCTCGGAATCGCTCTTAGATTTGTGGGTGACGTGAGAACCGCCGCCCTGGGTCGCGGCGCGTTTGTGCAGCTTGACTTCGCCGTGGCAGTGCTTGCAGCGGAACTCGGTGTCGCCATCGACCAACGCTTCGGCGACGGTCTTTACTTTCCAGAAAGGCTCGTATCCGCCAGCGGCGCGGACACGTCTGCGCTTCACTTCACATTCGTAAATTTTTTCTTCGACGATCGCTGTTTTAGTTGCCATGGGGCCCTCGGTGGTGCTCTTGCGGTTTGCGGTGCGTTGGTTATTCTTGGCTGAAAGTCTTTGCCAGTATCGAGACGAAAATTTGTCTGGCGCTATCTCCCCGTACCTCCGACGGTCATGCGGTCGAGCTTTACGGTCGGCATTCCGACGCCGACGGGCACGCTTTGCCCGGCTTTGCCGCAGGTTCCGATGCCTTCGTCGAGCGCAAGATCGTTGCCCACCATCGAGACATATTTGAGCGCTTCGGGGCCGTTGCCGATCAGCGTTGCGCCCTTTACCGGAGCGGTCACGACGCCGTCTTCGATGAGATAGGCTTCAGAGGTGGTGAAGACGAACTTGCCGTTGGTGATGTCCACCGAGCCGCCGCCGAAGTTGACGGCGTAGAGGCCGCGCTTGACGCTCTTGAGGATGTCGGCGGGATCGTCGTCGCCCGCCAGCATGTAGGTGTTGGTCATGCGCGGCATGGGGATGGCCTGATAACTTTCGCGGCGTCCGCTGCCGGTGTTGGGCATGTTCATCAGGCGCGAACTGAGCTTGTCGGAGAGGTATCCGCGCAGGGTACCGTTCTCGATCAGCACCGTCTCCTGCGTCGGGTTGCCTTCGTCGTCGACGTTAAGCGAGCCGCGTCGTCCGGGCATCGTCCCGTTGTCGACGACGGTGACTTTGCTGGAGGCGACTTGCTGGCCGATTAGGCCTGCGAAGGCGGAAGTTTTTTTGCGGTTGAAGTCGGCTTCGAGGCCGTGTCCGACGGCTTCGTGGAGCAGCACGCCGGGCCAGCCGGGGCCGAGCACGACTTGCATTTCGCCTGCTGGCGCTGGAACTGCATTGAGTTGGAGGATGGCGGTGCGCGCGGCTTCGCGGGCGAAGTGCTCGGGGGATTTTGCGCCCTCAAAAAAATCAAGAGCAACGCGGCCGCCGCCGCCGGAAGTGCCGCGCGCGGTATTGGTCTCATCCTTCGCGATGACGAGAACGTTGAAGCGCGCGAGCGGCTGCGTGTCGCTGGCGAACGTGCCATCGGAAGCGGCGATGAGGATGCGGCGCAGTTCGTCGTTGAGCGAAACGCGGACCTGCACGATGCGGGGATCGAAGGCGCGCGCGGCCCGGTCGGCGCGGTCGATAAGCTTCAACTTCGCGGCGATAGTGGCATCGTTGCTGCTGCCCGCGACGGGATAAAGTTCTGGAGTGCGGGTTTCGTTGAAGCCCTGGACGCGCTCAGTCTGCGGGCCGCTGGCGATCAAAGCGGCGGTGCGCGCCGCCTTCAACAGACGTTCGGTGCTGAGGTCGTCCGTGTAGGCGAAGCCGGTGCGCTCGCCGTAGAGCACGCGCACACCGCAGCCTACGCTCATGCCCTGCGATGCGGTTTTGACGATGCCCTCGTCCATGCCCAGCGAGGTGGATGTGACGGCTTCAAAGTAGAGATCGGCGAACTCTCCGCCCGCGCTCAACGCCTCCCCCAGGCAGCGTTCGAGAAGACGCTCGGTGAGGCCAAGTTTCTCGAAGAAATAGCGTTTGTGATCGGTCACTTCCGGTGTGGAAAACCGTGCAGCGGAGGGCATGTCTCCATTCTATTCCTTATTCTGGAAGCTGGTCTGTACCATGTCGTGGTGATGGTGATGATGTACTGAATATTTCTATGCGTTTTCCGGTGGAAGGATTGTGATGGATTGCGTGGCGGAAGTGGGCGGTTTAGCATCGCGTTTCTACGCGGCGAAACCCGTCGCATTTCCCCAGAGAGGGTGCTCACCGCGCCCGGAACGTTACGTCCAAGTCATCGATCCTGTTTCCAAAAACATATAACGAAGATTTCATGAGGTGAAAATGTTATACAAATTTGCGTGTATTGCGTTGACATCTGTCTTAGGAGTGAGTGCCGGACAACATGCGGCGGGCAACAAGACGGTTCACGAAGCGTCCCAGTTCCTTACGCCCAGCCCAAAACCCGCTGAGCGGTTCGGCACCGTCTTTTCCATCGCGCACTCTATCAAAGGCGACGGCTTTGACGAGATCGTCGGACGAAATGGTGGCACGGTCGATTACACGACGATCAGCGCCACCGCGGACAAACTTACGTTTTCGGATAGCACTCGATATGACGGCCACCCGAGCTCAGTCGGTGTCGAGGAGGTCCGCGATGGGGGCAAGACGAGTTGCTGGTCGGGTTCATGTCGGGCATACACCGACGCGAGCGGAGTCCTGTACAACGAATTTATGTGGGGGAAGGCTCCACAAAAGATTGGGCAGGGCACAACATGGATCGTGGACATCGGCCAGGCCTGGGAGATGGGGCCGGCGGCAAAACAACAGGTTACCGTTGTCGCCCTCGATCAGATCGCCCACACCGCCACCCTGCTGCGGGAAGGACACGGCGACGGCGCACGCGCCAACGAGCCGAAACAGATCCAGATTAAACGCGACGGCAATACCTATCTGGTCGACTTCATCCCCGGCGCGTCGCACTGGAAGGGCTATACGACGTTTCGGGCCGGGTTCGTTGAAAGCGACGAACTGGTGATGGAGCGCACGGTCACCTTGCGGTCCGCGAAGCTGGGTGAACTCAAAGCGTCCGAGCGGTTCCTTATGCTGCTCAACGCAACGCCGTCAGAATCGTAGTCTAAAAGCTGCCGTTGCAGGTTACGGAGGAGAGGGCATCAGGGCTTTGCCGGAGCTTCTTTCGCCGCCAGAGCTAGCGCCCGCAGGAGGGGTCGGCGCTTTGAGCCACGTCGATATCGAGGAAGAGTTTTGGAAAGCCGGTCGCGTAACAGTTGCCATCAGGAGCATAAGTCTTCGCGCAACTCCTGGTGATTTCGGGGCGGCGCGGCGACTGCGCGTACTGCCAGGCG
>JALYTE010000194.1 GCA_030854435.1 Acidobacteriota bacterium
CTTCAAGGGTGCGGCGATACCACACGGCTTCCTTGCCCGCCTTCGCTTTTCCGTGTACTTCAGACCAGCTTGAATCGTCCAGCGAAGGCGACTCCCCATGCGCAACGTCGCCCGCATGAAAGCGCCAGGGGCCGTCCGGAAGCGTCTGCAACGCAGCGAGCCGGGCCAGCACGTTGCTTTCTGCCGGAGACAACGGCAACGAACTGGCCTGAGGCATTAGCCTCTGCGAATGCAGGGGAAGCAGCAACAACGCGCTGAAGACAGCACAAACAACAGAAGAAGGTAGACGAGTCATAGTCGCTCCGATAGGCAGCTTTTTCCTTAAAACCTGTTCACGATCTCTCTTGGGTCTTTCCCAAAGCTGTCATCTCGACCGGAGGCGCGTTTTTTTGCGCCGGAGTGGAGAGACCCGCAGCTTCTCCGCGCCGCCGAATACCCCTGCCGCTACGGAAAATCTACAGGTCTCTCCACTACGCCTTCGCAAAATGCGCGAAGGCTCCGGTCGAGATGACAAACGTCTACGGGCCTAAACGGAGATCGTGAACAGGCTCTTAGAAACTAAAGTACAGCAACCGTATCGGAGTCTTCCACTACCCCAGCGTCGGCATCGTCGTATCGACACCGGTGCGAATGCCGGTCGGCCAGCGCGCCGTGACGGTCTTGATGCGGGTGTAGAAGCGAACGCCTTCCGGCCCGTAGACGGCATGGTCGCCGAACAACGAGCGCTTCCATCCGCCAAAACTGTGAAACGCCATCGGCACCGGGATGGGCAGGTTGATTCCCACCATTCCGGCCTGCACGCGTTGCGTAAAGTCCCGCGCGGTGTCGCCGTCGCGCGTGAAAATCGACGTGCCGTTGCCGAACTCGTGGTCGTTGATGAGCTTCAAGGCCGTCTCGAAGTTGTTGACGCGCACGATGCCCAGCACGGGGCCAAAAATCTCTTCCTTGTAAATGCGCATCTCCGGCTTCACATGGTCGAACAGGCAAGCCCCCATAAAAAACCCGTCGCCCTTGGGAAGCGCGCTCTTTCGTCCGTCCACGACAAGCTCCGCCCCTTCGGTCCCACCCAGTTCGACGTAGCTTGTCACCTTGTCGAGATGCTGTTTCGTGACCAACGGGCCGAGATCCGATTCGTCGCTCGCGCCGTCGCCGATGCGAAGGCCCGCAATGCGGCTTTCGAGCTTTCCGATCAGCGCGTCCGCCGTCTGGCTGCCGACCGTGACGGCAATGCTGATGGCCATGCAACGCTCTCCCGCCGAGCCATACGCCGCGCCGACCAGCGCGTCCGCCGCCTGGTCGAGGTCCGCGTCCGGCATTACGATCATGTGGTTCTTCGCACCGCCCAGGGCCTGCACACGCTTGCCATGTTTGGTGCCCTCGCGATAGACGTACTCCGCAATCGGCGTGGAGCCGACGAAGCTGACCGCCTGGATTGTTGGGTGCGCGAGAATCGCATCGACCGCCATCTTGTCGCCGTGAACGACATTGAAAACGCCCGTTGGCAGGCCTGCTTCTCCCAGCATCTCCGCGAGCAGCAGGGAAGAGCTGGGGTCGCGCTCGCTCGGTTTGAGCACAAACGTATTGCCGCACGCCAGCGCGATGGGGAACATCCACATCGGCACCATAGCCGGGAAGTTGAACGGCGTGATTCCGGCGACGACGCCCAGCGGTTGGCGCATCGACCAGCTATCGATGCCCGTGCCGACCTGCTCCGTATACTCGCCCTTCAGCAGGTGCGGAATGCCGACCGCGAACTCGATCACTTCGAGTCCGCGCATGGCTTCGCCTTTGGCGTCCGAGAAGACTTTGCCGTGTTCACGGTTGATGGTCGCGGCGATTTCGTCGATGCGGCGCTCGTAGATTTCGCGAAAGCGAAAAAGCACGCGGGCGCGGCGCAACGGCGGCTGCGCGGACCACGCCGGAAACGCGGCGGCAGCGACCTCGACGGCTTTGCCGACTTCCGTGACGCTGGCCAGGGGAACGCGCGCCTGCACCCGGCCCGACGCCGGATGATACACGTCGGAGAAGCGGCCTGAAGCGCCCGCCACTCTCGCACCGCCAATCCAGTGAGAGAGCTGCGGAAGGTCCTGATCGCGGACCGAAGTGGACTCAAAAACAGGCGTAGTAGCGGCTGACATAGACAATTCTCCAGACTAAAACAGGAGACCATTTTAGCAGCTTGAGGTGAGTGGCTTTGAAATAAAGCCAATGAGTTTTCGCAGGGCCGCGGGCTAGGCAGCCGTCCCATTCGGAGCGTGCTGCTTTGCGGGTTTTGAAGACGAAGCGCCAGCTCCTTCGAAGCTGATGATGAGCGCTTTCGCCACGCGGGTGCCCGAGCAACGATAGACGCGGTGCGTTTCGGCGCCGATGTACATCGCATCGTGTTCGCGCAGCAGATGGTGTTCCCCGCCGCGTTGCAATTCAAGTTCGCCCTCGGTCACATACACCATTTCGATGCCCGCATAAGTGTCCGGCCGGAAGCAGTGCTCCTCGCCCGGTAAAAACTCCGCGAGGCAAGGGCGGACGCCGCCCTCGGGGATGAGAATGCCAAAGCTTTCGGAGATGTAATGGATGCTTGGCGCACCCATCCGGAGCCGAACCCGGTCCTTGCTGCGCTGGACGCGAAACACGCCTTGCTCTGCCGTTTGAAAAAAGTAGGAGAGGTCTTTATCAAACACCAGCGAGAGGCGCGCAAGATTTCTAAGTGTCGGCACGACGCGGCCCGTTTCCAACTGCGACAGAAAACTTGCAGAGAGGCCCGTGAGTTTTCCAAGCTCAACCAGCCCCATCGAACGCTTGAGCCGCAAGCGGCGTATGCGTTGTCCCAGATGCACGGCGTCGAGCAGGCTCTCGGCCGAGGCAGGATCCACCGAGGCCGGCTCTTTCTCCGCTCGCCGCATCGCACGTTTCACAGGCTGTGACACAAAATCCTTTCGTGCTAACGGGCCCAATTCAATTCACCCGGCGCGGAAAGCGTCGAGCGAAATCTGCTGCTGAAGAGTCAACATCGCTTTCCAGGGCTCCGTCGACAGGCGCGACTTCCACTGCTTAAAGTCTTTGACGCGAAACGCAGGCCGTTCCGTTAGCGCCAGATCTTTCCACGCCAGCGGAAGCGAAACCGGCGTCCCCAGTCGCGCGCGCGGCGAGTACGGCGCAACGGCCGTCGCTCCGCGCTCGTTGCGCAGATAGTCGAGATAAATCTTCCCTTTGCGCGCCGATTTTGTCATCTTCGTAAGGTACAGCGATGGATTGCCGCGTTCCATCGCGAGCGCAAAATCATGCGCGAGTTGCTTGACCTCCGGCCACGTATGCCGCGGCGCGATGGGGGCGACGATGTGCAGCCCTTTGCCGCCGGTGGTTTTTAGGAACGCAGTGAGTCCGACCTTCCGTAACCGCTTGCGAACTTCTTCGGCCGCTTCAGTCACTGCCGTCCAGGGCAGCGATTCATCGGGATCGAGGTCGAAGATCAGGCGGTCGGGATGTTCGAGGTCGTCGTTGCGCGAGCCCCAGGGGTGGACCTCAAGCACACCCATCTGCGCCAGCCCCGCGAGCGCCTCCGCAGTATCGAGCGTAATGTAAGTCTCCGCGACCCCAGTCTTCTTATTCGGAACGTCAATGCCGCTAATCCCCGGCGGCAGCATATGGTTCACATGCTTCTGGTAGAAGCACGGCTTTCCGGAGCCTTCGGGACAGCGCACCAGGCTGAGCGGCCGGCCCTCCACATGCGGCAACATTCGCGCGGCGACCGCCCAGTAGTACTCGGCCAGTTCACGTTTCGTCAATCCGGTTTCCACATCCAGAATCTTGTCGGGATGAGTGAGCCGAACGGGCGCGGCACTCTCCGTCGCCAACTTGCGCGGCGCTCTCATGGCCTTAGCGGCGACCTGCGAATGGGCTGGGTTGTGCGATGCGACCCTGGCGGCATGCTTCGGACGGGGCGCAACGGTTGGCTCCTCGCGCTCCACTTCAGCCGCGGCCTTGTCCTCGCGCAGCCCGAGAAACGCGGCCTGGCGGACGAGATTGTCCGCGGTCCACGTCGCGAAACGCACCTGCGCGACCAGCTTCGGCTTCACCCAAATCGCTCCCCGCCGCGCGTCCGTTGGCACCCTCTCGAACGGTGCGCGAGCGACCTCAAGTTCGTGAAGCTGCGTCTTCAACATCCGCCGCATCGTCTGCGTGAAACCCGTCCCGGTACGGCCCGCGTAAATCAGATCGCCCGCGCGATAGTAGCCCAGTAGCAGGGAGCCGATACGGTCCTCGCCGTCGGACGAAAACGTGTACCCCCCAACCACGAACTCCTGCTCGCGAAGGCACTTCGACTTCAGCCAATCGCCGCTTCGTCCGGGCGCATATTTCCCCGCCGCGCGCTTGGACACAATGCCTTCCGCGTGCAATTCGCACGCCTTGTGAAACATCGCTTCGCCGCCGCTGTCGAGGTGCTCGCTGAAGCGCACGACCTCGCCCTCGCCGCTCAGAACGTCCGCCAGCAGGGCTTTGCGCTGGCGCAACCCAAGCTCGCGCGGATTGCGTCCCTCGATGTGCAGCAGGTCGAAGCAGAAGTATGTCAGTGCGTTTTTCGCGCCTTCTTGAAACGACGCCTGAAGGTCCGCGAAGTTCGTTGTTCCATCCTCGCCCAACACGACGACTTCGCCGTCCAGAGTGATTGCGGAAACATGCAGAGCGCTGACGGCCCGCGCCACCTCGGGAATCCGGTGCGTCCAATCCAACCCGCTGCGCGTCAGTATCCGCACCTTCGTCCCATCTTTGCGCGCCTGAATGCGATAGCCGTCGAGCTTCAACTCATGCAGCCAGCCCTCCGTGTCGGGAGGCGTTGTCGTTTCCAACGCAAGCTGAGGCTTCAAGAAACTCGGCTGAGATTCCTTCGGCAAACTCGCCAGCGCAGTCTCGAACTTCGCGTCGGATTTCGACTTGGCTGGCTCGGCTTTAGCGCGCGGCTCGGGTTTATACCAGGCCTCGCCGCGCGCCGTGTCCTTCGAGTTCCACACATGGTCTTCTTGCTGCGCGATCTCCTCCAACGTGCGCCCCGTCACCGCCGAGTTGGGAGAGTCCACCGTGACGCATGGGGCGTCCTTGCCGCGCTCAAACTCGTCGTGCTCCTTGATGAGCAGCCAGTTCGGTTTACTCTCATTCGCGGCTTTGCCTCCCATTCGCACCAGCGTCCATTTGCCCTTCATCTTGCTGCCGCGCAACGTGAACTTCAGGCCGCCATCGCGAAGGCACGCATCGACATTTTCGTAGCCCGGTTGCGGCATCCACGTTCCCTGGTCCCAAATCATCACCGTCCCGCCGCCGTACTGGCCCTTCGGAATGATGCCCTCGAAACCGCCGTACTCCATAGGGTGGTCCTCGACCTGCACAGCCAGTCTGCGGTCGCCCGTGTAGAAGCTCGGTCCCTTCGCCACGGCCCAGCTTTTGAGCACGCCATTCCAGCCCAGCCGAAAGTCGTAATGCAAATGGCTCGCCGCGTGTTTTTGAATCACGAAAGGCAACGCGCCTGTGCGCCGGGGTTTTGTCTTGTGTCCGCCACTCGGTTCTGCCGTAACCTCAAAGTCCCGCATCGACCGGTAGCGCGCGAGTTGCTCGTCGACCGCATCGGAAGCGGACGAAGACTGAGTGGGCTTGGATGCCGCCGGTTTTGCCGTTCGCTGCGGTTTCGCGGCGACGGATTTCGACGCGACAGGCTTGGCTTTTCTTGCGGCGCTCTTGGTCGTCATCGTCGCCCCCTAAGCGGACTTCCGGCGATGGGTCAGCTTCGTCGCGGGGGCAGCTTTGGGCGGCAGCTTCACCAGCGAAAGTCCCTTCTTGGCATCGGCTTTCTTGTCCACGGCCTTCGTCTCCATGCGTCTCGGCGCCGGTGTTTCGTGTGCATCAGATTTTGCAGACACGCTCTTGCGCAGCGCGTCCATCAGGTTGATCACCTGCCCGCGCTTCGGCTTGACGTCTTCGTCTGTCGGGATGGGAGCGTGTTTCACTTTGGCCTCGACCAGCTCTTTGAGCGCGACCTCATAGCCGTCGACAAACTTCGACGGGTCGAACTTCGCCGTCTTGCGTTTGATCAACTCCTTGGCCAGCGAGAGCGAATCGGCATCGACCGTAACCTTTTTTACATCGCCGAAATAATCCGCCGGATCGCGAAGCTCGGCGGCGTAGCGCATCGTGTAGGCCATCATGCCGGGATGCGTGTCGCTGCCCGCCGCCTTGATCGCAACGACGTGCTCGCGGCCACCGAATGCGATCTTCGACAAGGCCACTTTCTTGGTGTCGATGAGCGCTTGACGGACGGTCGCAAAAGCCTCCGCCTGAACATCGTTTTCCGGCACCACAAAGTACGGCTTTTCGTAAAACTCCGGATCGAGCTCGTCTTCGTCGACGAACTGGGTCACTTCCATCGTGTGCTTGGAGGGAACGCGAAGGTGCTCGAGTTCGGCGGGTTCAATAGTGATGTATTCACCTTTGCGGTACTCATAGCCTTTGACGATCTGGTCTTTTTCGACCGGCTCCGCAGGCTCATCGGGCGCATTCTCTATTGCTGAGGCGAGCACCTTCTGATGCCGCACACGCTCGCCCGTCCTGCGAGAAACTTGATGGAAATGGATTTCGCTCTTGGCCTCGGTCGCGACAAAGAGCTTCACACCGAACGACACCAACGAAATCTGTATATGACCATTCCAATATGGACGAGCCACGGCCACCTCACGGAGATAGATATCTGACTTGTGGTGAGATTCGTGGCGTGCGGCGCGGGATGCTCCACATGCCAGTTCTACAGACTTGTGTTCGGAGGGGGCAGGGTTTGCCCCTGAATCGCCGCTTTCACGAGATGGGCTTTAACCCCGGGCACTTTGCTCGGCGACGCCCGTATGGGGCAGCGCTTTTTCAGTGCTTGTTACGCAAACCGCACACTGACGCGCCCAGCGGTGGAGAACTCCACATCAACATCCGCACCCGCAAACGCGGGCGTATTGCCTGTCCACGACCCGGTCGTAACCCACTGGCCCGCGCGTAGCCCGCCTGTCCGCGCGGCACCCTCGCTCGCAAGCCACGGCAACAACCTCAGCAAATCGCCGGAAGTATTCGAGCCCGTGCGCTCGACCCGCACGCTGCCATCGACGGCGAGGGTCACGCGCTCTGCGTTGAAGTCCGTTTTCTTCCAATCCGCGAACGCAGCGCCATAGAAAAAACCGCCATTGCGCTGTAGATCGGCCAACATGCTGTTAGGCGCGACCGCCGTCGGATCGACGAATGCGGTTTCAAGCACCTCGATCGCGGGATGGCAAGAAGCCACTGCCGCCAGAACTTCTTCGCGCGAATACGCTGTCGCGCGCGGAGGAAGGTCTTCGCCCACCAAGAAGGCGATCTCGGCCTCGACCACGCGATAATTCCAGCGCTCCCCACTCAACAGGCTGCCGCTGGAGCCAATCCAGTCCGCAGGCATAGGGCAGAACGACGGCGTCGCCTCAGGCGTGGTCGCGCCGATCTTCCAGCCGCCGATATCGCCGTAGCCCCTTGCCATCATGTCCTGAATGGCATCGACCTCTTCCGCGTTCACCGGGCGAAGACCTTTGGGCAGGTCGGTCAGCCTATGTCCCGTACGTCGCGCGTCCATCAGCAGGTTTGCCGTAGCGAGCAAGTCCTTTTCACGACTTCCGGTCATGTCGTCCTCCAACGGCGAAGAAATAGCCAGCAGCAACAGCAGATTCCCTACGGGAATGACAGAAGAAAAGCAAGAGCAACGGCAACGACAGAAAGAAAGATTACAACACATCTAGGCTGCGGCGACCCGTGAGCAACTGCTCCCGGCTCAAACCGCGAATCGACGCGTCCAGCAACTCGACCATGTGAAACGTGGGCATTTCATCGTGCCCCACACGGCGCAGCCCGCTCATCAGTTGCAGCAGGCAGCCGGGGTTGGCGCTCACTACCGCCTCCGCGCCGGTTGAGAGTAGGTTGTGGACCTTACGCTCGCCGAGTTCGTCGGCCGTCTCCGGGTGCAGCAGGTTGTAAACGCCCGCCGAGCCGCAGCACAGACTGGCTTCCGGAACCTCCTCGACAACAAGGTCGGGGACCTCGGCCAGCAGTGCGCGGGGTTGCTCATAAACACCCTGCGCGTGGCGCAGATGACAGGCGTCGTGATATGCCACGCGCAGCGGCAACGGCGCGCGCGGCGCAATCGTTCCGGCTTCGTGCAGCAGCTCGCTGATGTCCTTGCAGCGCGCCGCGAACGCCCGGGCGCGCGGACCCCACTCCAGGTCGTCGCGCAACAGGTGCGCGTACTCCTTCATGGTGCTGCCGCAGCCCGCGGAGTTGATAACGACGGTCTCGACGCCTGCGTTCTCGAAGGTGACGATCATCCTCTTCGCGAACTCCGCGGCCTGATCGTCGAGGCCGGAGTGGACCATCAGCGCGCCGCAACACCCTTGCTGCGGCGGAATGACGACCTCAAACCCTTCCGCCGCAAGCACACGCGCCGTCGCCGCGTTCACATGGGCGAAGAAGGCGTCCTGAACGCAGCCCGTAAGCAGGCCCACACGCCCGCGCGTCGCCGTCCGCACGCGCGGCAGAACGTGCGTTGGCAGCGAGTGAAAAGGATTCAGCGGAACCGGCGGAAGCAGGCTTTCCATCGCTTGAAAGCGTCGCGGCAACAGTTTCAAGAAGCCACTCGCGCGCACCAGTTTCTGCGCGCCGCAGCGCTGGTACACAGCCACCGGAATGCCCAGCCAACGTAGACGACGCGGATAGGGAAACGTCGCAAACAACATGCGGCGAAAGAGGGAATCGCCGACCGGACGCGGAATGTTGCGCTCGACCTGAGCGCGCGTGTCTTCAATCAGCTTGTTGTACTCGACGCCGCTGGGGCAGGCCGTCATGCAGGCCATGCAGCCCAGACAATTGTCCATGTGGACGCGGAAGTTTTGGTCGAGCGGAGCGTCGCCCTGCGCGCTCTTGCGCATCATCCAGATGCGGCCGCGCGGCGAGTCCATCTCGTCGCCCCAGAGCACGTACGTCGGGCACGCGGGCAGACAGAAGCCGCAATGCACGCACTTGTCCAGCACCGCAGGTTCAGGAGCACGGATGGAATCGAACGCGCTGGGACCATGCGCCGCGCCAATCTGGACGACGCTCTGCGGGGCCAAACCCTGCGACTCGCGTTGGGCTTCCGTTGCCACTAAATGCCTCCTACAAACTTGCCCGGGTTCAGCAGTCTGTCCGGATCGAACTGCTGCTTGATCGCCCGCATGACGGCGATGGCGGGAGGCGATCCTCCCCAGCGATCTGGAATTGCGGAAGCGTGTCCGGCGCGCAGCACGACGACCATTCCACCCTCGCCGCGCAGCCTTGCGCGCAGGTCTTCGATGAGTTCCGCGGTGACTTCAGGCGGCGCGGAAAGAGCGACGGTCACGATGCCGGTCGCATCGGCGACGCATTCGGCTACGATGTCCGACGCGGCGAGGCTTCGGAAGCCTTGCAGGATTGCGCCTATCTTGCTCGACAGCGCGGTCACTTTCAGCAGTGTCATGTTGGGCAGCGCGAACAGTCTCTCTCGTTGTAGCCAGACATTCTCGTCCGCCGTAGACAGCGTAAGCGTTCCGCAAGCGACACGAAGACGCTGCTCATGTTCTCGCAGAACTTCCGGCAACGACGCAAAGCGCACGTCCAGCGTGAAGCTTCCAGTGGTATTGCCCTCAGCGGCTAAAGCCGTATCGGTCCTATCGTCTTTGTGGTGCGGTTGAAGCCGCACCCTACCGTTAAAGAGGGGATCCACCGCGCCGAGTCGAATCTCAAGGCTTTCGATACTCATCGCGGCGGTGAGCAGTTGCTGTTGGAGCGCAATCAGCGGCTCGATCTCGTCCGAGCGCACAGTCCACGTCTGGGCGCGGGGTTGCATTGGATGCAAGCGGAACGTCACCTCCGTGGTAATGCCGAGCGTGCCGAACGAACCCGTCAGCAGCTTGGGCAGATCGTATCCCGCGACGTTCTTGACCACCTTGCCGCCAGAACGCGCGATGGTGCCATCGGCGAGCACGATGGTCATCCCAATCACCAGGTCGCGCAGCGAACCATAGCGCATCCGCAGTGCGCCGCTGTCGTTCACGGCGATCACGCCGCCCACCGTCGCCTGCGCTGCAAACAGCGGATCGAGCGCGACGTGCTGCTTGTGTTCGGCGAGCGCGTGTTCCATCTCGGCCCAATTCGTGCCTGCGCCGACGGTCGCCGTCATGTCCTGCCAGACGTGCTCGCGGATGCCGTCGAGCCTGCGCGTGTCCACGATGACTTGCGGCGTGACCGGATTGCCCCAGTCGAGCTTGGTGCCTCCGCCGCGCGGGCTGACCGTCAGCTTGCGCGCGGAGCAGAGTCGCAGAACCACTGCGGTTTCCTCAGTCGATGCGGGCGCAACGATGAACGCGCCGGACTCTTCCGTGACGTGCTGCGCTCCGACGATGGAGACAAATTCGTTCATCAGAATATCTCCGCGACGCCCGCGACTTCGAGCGGATGCGGCTTGTACGCGCCGTGCTTGCGCTCGCCGCAGAGACGCGGCGTGGGAAAGAGCTTCTCGGGGTTCGCAATGCCTTCGGGATCCAAAGCGCGGCGGACGCGCTGCATCGTCGCGAGGTCTGGTTCGGCGAACATGTAGCTCATCTCGCACTGCTTCTCGCGGCCTATGCCGTGCTCGCCGGTCAGCGAACCGCCCGCATCGACGCACAGGCGCAGGATCTCGTAGGAGAACTCCAGCGCTCGCGCCTCTTCGCCCGCGATGGCACCGTCGTAGAGCACCATGGGATGCAGGTTGCCGTCGCCGGCGTGGAAGACGTTGGCGACGCGCAATCCGTTGGCCTCGCTCATGTGCTGCATCTGCTCGAGCACTTGCGGCAGCTTGGTGCGCGGAATGACGCCGTCCTGAACGATGTAGTTGGGCGACACGCGGCCCATGGCGGCGAAGGCGGCCTTGCGGCCCTTCCAGACCAGCGCGCGCTCCTTCTCGGTTTGCGCGAGACGTTGTTCCCATGCTCCATTTGCGGCGCATATCGCGCGGACTTGCTGCATCTGTGCGGTGACTTCGGCGGACGGCCCGTCGAGTTCGATCAACAGCAGCGCTTCGCAGTCTGGATATCCTGCATGAACAGCCGCTTCGCACGCATAGATGCTGATGCGGTCCATCATCTCCATCGCGCTGGGCAGCATTCCGGCGGCGATGACGTCGCTCACGGACTGCGCGGCCGCCGATGTTTCGTTGAACGCCGCGAGCAGTGTCTGCACGGACTCCGGGCGGCGCACGATGCGCAACACGGCGCGGGTGGCAATGCCGAGCGTGCCTTCCGAGCCGATAAAGACTCCGGCGAGATCGTAGCCCGGCGAATCGACGACGCCGTGCTCGGAGCCGAACCAGGTGACTTCGCCCGACGGGAGCACGACCTCGCAACCGAGGACGTGCGTGACCGTGAAGCCGTACTTGAGGCAGTGCGCTCCGCCTGCGTTTTCGGCGAGGTTGCCGCCGATGGTGCAGACGCTTTGCGAGGACGGATCGGGCGCGTAGAAGAAGCCTGCGGCGCGGACGCGCTCCGTGACCTGCGAGTTGGTTACACCCGGCTCGACTGTAATGCGGGCGTTCTCGAGGTCGACTGAGAGGACGCGGTTCATGCGCGCGAGGCCGATGACGATGCAGCCTTCCTGGGGCAGCGCTCCTCCGCTCAAGCCTGTTCCCGCGCCACGCGCCACGAACGCGATGCGATGTTTCGCGCAGATTCGGACCACGGCCTGAACTTCTTCGGTTGAGCGCGGAAGGACGACGGCGCCTGGAGTGGCGCGGAAGTTGGTGAGGCCGTCGCACTCGTAGGTTTGAACCTGATTTGGCTCGTAGATGAGGCCGCGCTCGCCGACCTCACAGCGAAGTTCGGCGAGGATTTCGGGGGTCATCACGATGTCAACCATCGTATCGCGTTCGTCCGGGGTGGGTACCCCCCTCCCCCCGGTGTTCGGTAGCAGTACATCCTTTACATATTGTCTCGGGACATCCTTTACACTCCGCGCGGAGAATAGAGGGCGTATCCGAGGTGGTTTATGGGATGGAAGCGGATGGAAGTGCGGGAGCAGCGGGTCGAGTTTGCGGTGGCAGCGGTGCGCGGGGAGAAGGCGTTCCAAGCCCTTTGCGCGGAGTATGACATCAGTCGCCCGACGGGTTATCTATGGTTGAAGCGTTATCGCGAGTCGGGGATGGGCGGCATCGCCGAGCGCAGTCGGCGGCCCAAGACCAGCCC
>JALYTE010000216.1 GCA_030854435.1 Acidobacteriota bacterium
GGGTTGATATCTTCAGGCACGAACTGGACGCTCCATTAAATGATTCGAGGGCTAAAAAGGCTGTAGAAACTCAGGCCGAAAATGAGATAAACAGATAGGTCGGAAGAAATGCGGAAAGATCCGCTAAAACCCCTGAAAACACTGGACATTTCCGAGTTTTATCGACTCCTAAGTATACCACGCCTGAGATGTGTTTGGAGCACCCGAAATGGTTCCGAAAACCGACTGCGATATCCACTCAAAAAGCTGCACCTCCGCCACTCTGCCGTGGCGGACCTTCGCGCCCTTCGCGTTCGCTTCTCGCTGAACATCATGCTCAATGCGCCAGAAGCTGCTCCTTCGGCATAGAATGGATATTGAGCAACCGGAGGCGCGACATGATCTTCCACGTTTCGTTGGAGCAGGCCGAGGATGGCTGGATCGTCGCCGAAGTGCCAGCCTTACCGGGATGCGTTTCCCAAGGAAAGGACGAGAAAGAAGCCTTGGAAAACGTCAAGGAAGCCATTACTGCCTGGATGTGGGCCGAAGATCAGAAAGCCATCCGCGCTATGCCGCCCGATCAGACACATGTCCTCGTTGCCGTGTAATTTTTTGAATCTCAAAATCCGCACGCTTCTGAGCGCCATAGGAAAGAAGAGCGAAGGATATTGGGAAAGCTCAACAACATCTCCGGCAAAGAAACCGCCAAAGCCTTCGGCAGAGCCGATTGGCAGACGATGGGTCAAGTCGGTAGCCATCTAGTCATGACGAAGTCGGGTCAAAGAGCGAATCTGTCCGTTCCCCAGCACAAAGAGCTTTCAGTCGGAACCTTGCGCACACTGATCCGCAACGCAGGAATGTCCGTCGATGAATTCCTGGAGCTACTCTAGTCACCAGACCCGGCAAGTCGGCGCATGAACCATCGGTTGCCCCGCCTTGCACCCAAAGGCCTTCTGAAACTCCGGCATATTCGACACCACGCCATTGATGCGCGTGAACACCCCACAACCCCAAAGACCCGCCACGATATTGTGGCGAATCTTCGGGGTTGTGTGAGCTTCTGGCCGGGCTAGGACTTGGCTTCGTAGGTGAGCGGTTCGACGCGCACGGGCGGCGCTTCATGTTCGGCGAGGACGGCGTTGTAGAAGATGCCGGCGGCCAGCGCCCCGACGATCGGTGCCAGCCAGAAAAGCCAGAGTTGCCCCAGCGGCCCCCAGGTATTGGCGAAGATCGCCGCTGCGGTGGATCGCGCCGGATTCACCGAGGTATTGGTGACGGGGATGCTAATTAGGTGAATCAGCGTCAAACAGAGACCGATCGCAAGCGGTGCGAAGCCCTTGGCCGCGCGCTGGTCGGTCGAACCCAGGATCACGAGCACAAAGAAGCCCGTCAGCACGGCCTCTGCGATAAAGCAGGAGGTCAGCGAGTAGCCGCCGGGCGAGAGCAGGCCGTAGCCGTTGGAGGCGAAGCCGCCCGCAATAAAGCCCGGTTTGCCCATGGCGATGAGAAACAACACGCCCGCGCCGAGCGTCCCGCCTACCAGTTGCGCGCCGATGTATGGGAGCAAATCCCTGCCTGGAAAGCGCCTGCCGAAGAACAGGCCCACGGAGACGGCGGGGTTGAGATGGCAACCGGAGATGTGGCCGATGGCGTAGGCCATGGTCAGCACCGTCAACCCAAAGGCCAGCGCGACACCGGCAAAGCCAATGCCGAGGCCAGGGTACGCCGCGGCGATGACGGCAGAGCCGCACCCGCCGAAGACCAGCCAGAATGTGCCGAAGGCTTCGGCAATACAACGACGCAAGAGGGTTGGAGGCATGGGTGGCAATCGTCCTTAGGGAGTGGGATCGCGGTCCTTCCGGGGCCCGGGGCCGCTGGTAAGTTGGGAGAAGTGTACGGCAGAAACGGCATGGCGGAAGATTTTTATCACCTAATCCACAATATGAGCTACCATACCCGGCACGTCGGCGCATGCACCATCGGCTGCCCCGCCTTGCACCCGAAGGCCTTCTGAAACTCCGGGATATTCGACACCACGCCATTGATGCGCGCGAACCCCGGCGAGTGCGGGTTGGTGATCGCGCTTACCCGCAGGTTCTCGGGCCGCTCGTTCTCGCACGCCCACTGCGCCATGCCCACCCAGAAGCGCTGGTCTGGCGTGAAGCCGTCTTTCGGCACCAGTTTCTGGCCTTCGGTTTCGTGCTTCCACGCAATATACGCGAGCAGCGTTCCGCCGATGTCCGCGACATCCTCGCCGCTGGTCAGCTTGGAGTTGATGTGGATGTCGTCGACGATGGTGTACCCCGCATACTGGTCGCGCACGCAGTTGATGCGGTCTTCAAAGCCCTTCGCGTCCGTCGCAGTCCACCAGTCGCGCAGGTTGCCCTTGTCGTCGAACTGCCGACCCTCGTCGTCGAAAGCGTGGGTCAACTCGTGGCCTATGGTCGCTCCGGTCTGTCCGTAGTTTGGCGCGTCGTCCAGTTTCGGATCGTACAGCGGCGGTTGCAGAACGCCCGCTGGAAAGTTGATGTCGTTCATCTGCGGATTGAAATACGCATTCACCGTCGGCGGCGTCATGCCCCACTCGTTCAGGTCGACAGGCTTGCCCAACTTGTGCCACTCGCGCGCGTCCTCGAAACGGTAAGCCCGCACAGCATCGCCGAAATAATCGTCCGGTTTCACAGTGAGCGCCGAGTAATCGCGCCAGGTGTCCGGGTAGCCGATCTTGTTGCGGATCGCATGTAGTTTGCGCAGTGCTTCCTTCTTGGTCTCCGGACTCATCCAGTCGAGGCCTTCGATCTCGTGCTGCATTGCCGTCTCGATCTGCTCGGTCATCAGCCGCGTTTTCGCCTTTGTGTCGGCGGTGAAGGTGCGCGCCACAAACTCCTGCCCCAGCGCTTCGCCGAGGTTGCGATCGACGGCTCGCGTGCAAGTCTTCCAGCGCGGAGGCATTGCCGGAACGCCGCGCAGCGTCTTCGAGTAGAAATCGAAACTCGCCTGCTCATACGGACGCGCGAGATAAGGTGATGCCGCCGTCAGCAGATGAAAGCGCAAATAGGCGCGAAGATCGTCGACCGACTCGTGCGTCAACTCCTTCTGCACGGCCTTGACGAACGCCGGCTGCGTCACGTTGAGCTTGGCCAACCCCGGCGCGCCCTGGGCCGCGAAGTAGGCGGGCCAATCGAACGACGGCGCCAGCGTCTTCAACTCTGAAACGGTCATGATGTGGTACGTATTGTGTGGATCGCGCCGTTCGACACGCGTCAGCGAAGCCTTCGCCAAGGAGGTCTCAATGCGCAGGATCGAACCCGCATCGGCCTTTGCCTTGTCCGCGCTCTCCCCGCTCATCGTCAACATCTGCGCGACATAAGCAACATACTGCTCGCGAATCTTGACGCTCTTGGCGTCGTCTTTGGTGTAGTAGTCGCGGTCCGGCAGGCCCAACCCGCCTGCGCCAAGCTCGACAATGATGAGCGACGAGTCGACTGCATCTTGTCCGGTGCTGGAGCCGAAAAAGAAGCTGCCCGCCACGTTGTGGTGCAGCATCGTCAACGCGGCGACGACCTGCTCGCGCGTCTTCAGCGCGTCCAGCTTAGCCAACTCCGGCTGTATCGGCTTGTCTCCCAGCGCGTCGATCGCCGCGGTATTCATGCACGCCGCAAAATAGTCGCCCACCTTCTGCTGCACGGGCGTGCGGTCTTTCGCCTTCGCGTCCGCTTCCAGAATGCCCCACAGAAACTGCTGGTTGGCCGTCCCCAACTTCGCGTAGACGCTCCAGCTCGCCTGGTCGGCTGGGATCGGGTTGTTCTTCTCCCATCCACCGCAAGCGTACTTGTAGAAATTCGCGCACGGGTCGACCGAACGGTCCATGTCGGTCAGGTCCAGCGAAGGCGAATACGGCATCGCGTTCAGCGGCTGAGCGACGGGCTGTTGAGCATGAAGGGCCAGAGGGGCAAAAAGCAACGCGGCGGCGGCCACGGCGAGCAGGTTCTTGATAAACATGAAATCTCCTGTGTCAGCCATCCTACAACGTGGCACGCGGATTCGGCGCGGCTAGGGATTTTGGGCGTCCAGGTCGGTTCGTATGGGCATCTTGAAGCGCCTTGCGGCAACCACCGCGGCCTTCGCCCCCAGCTTCATCAGCGGGGACTCAATCAGGTGGAACGCCGCCAGCGAAAACACAGCCAGACTCGCAAACATCACTGCGAACTGTACCGGCCATGAACGTCCCCGGCACACGTAGAACCCCAGCACAATCGCAAAGGGATGCATCAAATAGATGCCGTAGGAGTAGCGCGCGACTTGCCAGCAAACCTTCGTCCACCAGCTTGGCCGCAACTGCCGGAAGCTGGGCAGCGCCAGCCCCAGCGCCAGGCACGGCCACCACGCCCGTTGCCAATTCCCGGCGTGACCGCCGACCCATATGATGACCGCCAGCGCGATCGCAAAACTCCAGCCCGGCAACACCGCTTTGCGCCGCGA
>JALYTE010000220.1 GCA_030854435.1 Acidobacteriota bacterium
AGGTGCGTGGATTCAGGGGCCTGAAGGCCCCTGCTCCCTCCGGTAGAACAAGCTCATGCCGGGTGCCCCATTCATCGCGCTTTTTGCGATGAATGGGCCTCGCGCCACGCGCGTCCGACTTCGTTCCAAGCGGAACCCTCTGTCATCTCGACCGAAGCCTTCGCGCGCTTTGCATCCCAACACCCTCTGTCATCTCGACCGAAGTCTTCGCGCACTTTGCGAAGGCGCAGTGGAGAGATCGCAGCATTTCGCTCGGACCCGCAAACCCCTGTACCCTAACCCTGTGCTCCAAGTCGCTTCCATCGCTTTCCTGAATCCCGCGCCCCTGCTCTACGACTTCGAGCACGCCCCGCGCGCTGCCGAACTCCGCACTCGTTACGAAGTCCACTACACCACTCCCGCGCAATGCGCTGCCGAACTGGACCTCGGCATCGCCGATCTCGGCCTTGTTCCTATCGCCGAACTCGCCTCCGACCTCGCCATCGTCCCAGGCTGCGCCATCGCCTCGCTGAGTGAAGTTCGAAGCATCCTTTTGCTGGTGAAGAACCCGCACTTCCTCTCCAAGACCGACGCGCTCAAGCAAGTCCGTACGCTGGCCGCCGACGCCGCCTCGCGCAGTTCGCAGGCCTATGCGCAAGTCCTCTTCCGCCACTTCCTCGGCAACCACCCACGCTTCCACCAGGCCGCCGCCGACCCCGTCGCGATGCTCGCCGACGCCGATGCCGCGTTGCTCATCGGCGACCCCGCGCTGCTGGCCCGCGAGCGCCGTGAAGAGATCGAAGCCGCGGTCGGCACGCCCCTCCTCTGGCTCGACGTCGCGGCCCTCTGGCGCCGCTACACGACCCTTCCCTGGGTCGCGGCCGTGTGGGCCGTCCGCCCCGAGGCGCTCACCGACATCACGCCGCAGCAACTCACCGCCGACCTCAACGCCTCGCGCGAATCCGGCCTCGCGCACATCGATGAAATCGTCGCAGAGTGGACGCCTGTCATCGCCGTACCGCCCGAAACCATCCGCGCCTACCTCACCGAAAACATCCACTACTCGCTCGACCCGGCGTGCATCGAATCGATCAAGCTCTTCCGCTCGCTCGCCGCAAGAATCAACCTGCTCCCACCGCTGCCCGCCTTGCTCATGCTCTGACCTGGCCGCCGAAGCGATTCTCTTGCTTTTCTTTCTGTCATTGCGTAGGAATCTGTAGTTCCGGCGCACACCAACGCCGCATTCAACTCCACCATGCACCCGCCTCCGCCAGCCTCCGCCCTTCTCGCCTTCGCCGCAGGCTCGCGCTTCATTCACTTCTTCACCGGCTTCGGACTCGTCGGCCTCTTCCTGGTCTCCATCGTCGACTCGTCCTTCGTCCCGCTCCCTGTCCCGGGCATCACGGACATCATGATCGTGCTCTTCGCCGCGCGCCACGCCAACCTTGTCCTGCTGGTGCTGACCGCCACGGTTGGTTCCGCGCTGGGTGGCCTTTTCTCGCACAGGGTCGGGCAAGCCGGCGGTATGGCTTTTCTCGAGCACCATGTTCCCCCGCGCATTCTCGGCCCGGTCACGCGCTGGATGCAATCGCACGCGCTGGTCGCCATCTCATTGCCCGCGATCCTTCCGCCGCCGATGCCGCTGTCGGCGTTCGTGCTGGCGGCGGGCGCGCTGAACATGAACCGCAAGCGCTTCATGCTGGCCTTCACCCTCAGCCGCTTCGCGCGCCACTGTATTGCGGCGTGGCTGGGAGTGCGCTACGGGCACGACGTGCTGCATCTCTGGGCGCGCTTCACCGCCCGCTGGGGCAACTCGATTCTGATTGTCCTCTGGAGCCTGATTCTGATCTCCGTCGGCTACGCGCTCCTCAAGCTCTACCGCACCTCGCGCAGCGTCGGAGTGGGTCGAAAAGCCTCAAGCAACGCCCGGGCCTAACTACGAAACCTGTTGCGGTTGCGGGCGCGGAGCGGATAGCGTACCGTTTGGCTCTGACCCCAAATAGCCAAGACGCGGTATGAAGGAGAGTGCTGTCGAATGTCTAATCAGCCCAGCCCGCCGAGTGCAGGAACGAACTTCGAATCGCTGTTGCGCGAGGACCGCGTATTTCCGCCGCCGCCGGATTTTGCCGCGAAGGCCCGCATTTCGAGCCCGCAGCAGTACGAGGCGATGTACCGCCACAGCATCGAGCAGCCGGAAGCGTTTTGGGCCGAGGCGGCGGGCGAGTTGGAATGGTTTCAGAAGTGGACGTCGGTGCTCGACGGGGAAGGCCCGCACGCGAAGTGGTTTAGCGGCGGCAA
Organism: Acidobacteriota bacterium; assembly: GCA_030854435.1. Lineage (GTDB taxonomy): Bacteria > Acidobacteriota > Terriglobia > Terriglobales > Acidobacteriaceae > Granulicella. Next base: position 2,278 of record JALYTE010000220.1, read on the forward strand.
GCTGAATCTTTGCCACAACAGCGTCGATCGTCATGCGCAGGGCGCGCGCAAAGACAAGGTCGCGCTGCTGTGGGAAGGCGAGCCGGGCGAAGTCCGCAAGCTGACCTATGCGCAGTTGCTGGAGCAAGTGCAACGCTTTGCGAACGTGCTCAAGGCGCAGGGCGTGAAGAAGGGAGATCGCGTCGCCGTGTACATGGGCATGTCGCCGGAGTTGGCGATCACGCTGCTAGCGTGCGCGCGGATTGGGGCGGTGCATTCGGTGGTGTTTGGAGGGTTTGCGGCGCACGCCATCGCGGACCGCGTGAACGACTCCGATTGCCAGGTGATTGTGACCCAGGACATCAGCTATCGCCGCGGCGGCGAGGTGAAGCTGAAGAAGATCGTCGACGAGGCGCTGGAAAAGTGTCCCGACGTGCGCAAGGTCGTTGTGTTTCAACGCGCGCCTTCGGTGTCCGTCAACATGCAAGCCGGACGCGACGTGTGGTGGCACGACGCCATGGCCGCAGCGGACGCGGAGTGCGCCTGCGAATGGCAGGACGCCGAGGATCCGCTGTACATCCTTTACACCAGCGGGACGACCGGGAAACCGAAAGGCCTGGTCCACACGACTGGCGGCTACGCGGTGCAGACGTACTTGACGACGAAGTATGTGTTCGACCTGCGCGAAGAGGACGTGTTCTGGTGTACGGCGGACATTGGCTGGGTGACGGGGCACAGCTATGTGGTGTATGGCCCGCTGCAAAATGGCGCGACGGTGATGATGTACGAAGGCGCGCCCAACTGGCCCGAGAACGACCGCTTCTGGAAGATCGTCGACGACCACAAGGTAAGCATTTTCTATACGGCACCGACCGCGATTCGAGCGTTCATCAAGTGGGGCAACGACTTTGTGCATCGCCATTCGCTGGCGTCGCTGCGGCTGCTGGGCACGGTGGGAGAGCCGATCAATCCCGAAGCCTGGATGTGGTATCACCGCGAGATTGGCAAGGAGCGCTGCCCGATCGTCGATACATGGTGGCAAACTGAGACGGGCGCGATTCTGATCGCGCCGATGCCGGGCGCGGTGGCGACCAAGCCGGGTTCTGCGACCCGGCCGTTCTTTGGCGTAGTGCCCGAAGTCGTTACCAAAGGAGGCGAGCCGGTGCCCGCAGGGCAGGGCGGGTTGCTGGTCATCAAGAAGCCGTGGCCGTCGCTGGCGCGGACGATCTGGGGCGATGCGAAGCGCTATGAGCAGGCCTACTTCTCCGAGATTCCAGGGATCTACTTCACCGGCGATGGCGCGCGCATGGACGCTGACGGCTACTTCTGGCTGATGGGTCGCGTGGACGACGTGATCAACGTGAGCGGGCATCGTCTGGGGACGATGGAGATTGAGTCGGCGCTGG
>JALYTE010000239.1 GCA_030854435.1 Acidobacteriota bacterium
CCATCCATCCAGCGCCGAATCCACCACCGCGCTCATGTCCGCCGCGTCGATCACCTTGCCTGAAACCGGGACGACCGACTCACCCTCGGCAAACGTCCGCGCCGGAAACGCCGCCGCATGAAACTCGGCCGTAAGCTCAAGAATTTGTCGCCGCAGTTGCTCCGACCGCTCGCTCATTATAAGAAAGGATAACAAAGCAGCGAGACATAGACTGGCAACCGGCAACTGACGAACTGGTAGCTGGAAACTCGACCATCAACCCAGGCAGCGATCCTCCTTACCCCGCCCTCGTCAGCAGTACGGGAAAGCGCCAACGGCGCGCGCTATACCAGCATGGGGCGAAGCCCATGAACCTCGCCACCGCATCACTGAGGGCTGAAAGCCCGACCCATTCGGTCGCGAAAACCCGCAAGGTTATCATGGTGCGAGCAAGGATCACCCAAGGACCCTCTACATGAAAGCTGTCATTCTCGCCGGCGGTCTCGGTACGCGCATTTCGGAGGAGACCTCACTGCGTCCCAAGCCGATGGTCGAAATCGGCGGCCGCCCTGTCCTCTGGCACATCCTCAAAATCTATTCCCAGCACGGCATCAACGACTTCATCATCTGCTGCGGCTACAAGGGCTACATCATCAAGGAGTTCTTCGCCAACTACTTCCTGCACACCTCCGACGTCACCTTCGACATGCACGAAAACAAGATGATAGTTCACAACTCTGTCGCCGAACCCTGGCGTGTCACGCTGGTCGACACCGGCGAATCGACAGGCACCGGCGGCCGCCTGCGCCGCATCGCCAAATACCTCGAAGGCGAAGACGCTTTCTGCATGACCTACGGCGACGGCGTCGCGGACGTGGACATCTCCAGTTCCATCGCCTTTCACCGCCAACACGGCAAGCTCGCCACGCTCACCAGCGTGCAGCCGGTCGCCCGTTTCGGCGCGCTCGGCCTACACGACACGCAGATCTACTCCTTTCAGGAAAAGCCGCACGACGAAGGCGGCTGGATCAACGGCGGCTTCTTCGTCCTCTCACCGAAGGTCATCGACACCATAACCGACGACGCGCAAATGTTCGAGCGCGAGCCGATGGAGCGATTGGTCGCCGATGGCCAGGTCCACGCCTTCTTCCACCACGGCTTCTGGCAGGCCATGGACACGCTGCGCGACAAGACCCACCTCGAAGACCTCTGGAACACAGGCAAAGCGCCCTGGAAGACCTGGTAACGATACCCCATGAGCTTTACCGTTACGAGTGCTAAACTCTAGCCTGGAGCCAGACAATGTCTACGACAATTGCAATCGACGATCAATTGCTCGAAGAAGCAGCCTCGTTCACGGGATTGAGCGAAAAGACCACGCTCATCAAGGAAGCGCTTAAGGCCCTTATGGAGCGCGAAGCCGCTCGCCGACTTGCCGACCGCGGCGGCACCGAGCCACAGTTGAAGGACATTCCCCGTCGGCGTTCAGCACAATGATTTTGGTGGACACCTCCATCTGGATCGACCACCTTCGATCCAACAACAGTGTGCTCCGCTCGTTGCTGTTGAACAAGCAGGTTCTTTCGCACCCATTCGTCATCGGCGAAATTGCCATGGGCTCACTCAAGGATCGTTTTAACCTGTTGGCGGAGTTGCGCGCCCTGCCACGACTGACAATCGCACGAGACGAAAACGTGTTGGCGTTGGTCAACGACGGTGCCCTGTTCGGCAAGGGCATTGGCTACATCGATGCACATCTGATCGCTTCCTTGCGCTTGGCGCCGCGAGCTACCTTGTGGACTCGAGACAAACGATTGCAAGCGCTTGCGGCCAGCTTTGTTTCGATATCGGCTCCGCGCTAACGCTTCCCTTCTGTGCTTACCGACGGCCTTGTAGAATCGAGCGGCATGCTGACACTGCAGTCCGACCCCTGGCGCAACCGGCGCGTCTTCCTCACCGGCCACACCGGCTTCAAAGGCGGCTGGCTCGCGCTCTGGCTCGCCTCCAAAGGCGCCATCGTGCGCGGCTACGCCCTCAATCCCTCAACCGACCCCAATTTCTTCACCCAGGCCAAAGTCGCCAACGCCCTCGAAGACATCCGCGGTGACATCCGCGACCCCGCCACGCTCGATCCAGCGCTGAAAGCCTTCGCCCCCGAAGTCGTCCTCCACCTCGCCGCCCAGCCCCTCGTCCGCTACAGCTACGAAGACCCCATCGGCACCTACGAGACCAACATCATTGGCACTGCCCGCGTGCTCGACGCCATTCGCCGCACACCCAGCGTCCGCGCCGTCGTCTGCGTCACCACCGACAAGTGTTACGAAAACATCGAAGACCCCCACCACGCCTACCGCGAAACCGACCCCCTCGGCGGCTACGACCCCTACTCCAGCTCCAAAGCCTGCGCCGAAATCGTCTCCGCCGCCTTCCGCCAAAGCTACTTCCCCATCGAAAAAATCTCCGATCACCGCACGGCTATCGCCACCGCCCGCGCGGGCAACGTCATCGGCGGCGGCGACTTGTCCACCGACCGTCTTGTCCCCGACCTCATCCGCGGCTTCCTCTCAGGCGATCCCGTCCGCATCCGCCGCCCCCACGCCATCCGCCCCTGGCAGCACGTCCTCGAACCGCTCCACGGCTACATCCTGCTCGCCGAGCATCTCCTCACCCTCAACCCCCACTACGCCACCGCCTTCAACTTCGGCCCCGCTGAAGACGACGTTCAACCCGTCGGCTGGATCGTCGATCACATGACCAAACTCTGGGGCGAAAACGCCTCCTCGATGCTTGACCCCGACCCCGGCGTCCACGAAGCCGGCTACCTAAAACTCGACGCCGCCCGCGCCCGCGCCGAACTCGGCTGGCGTCCACGCCTCAATCTCGAAACCGCCCTCGAGTGGCTCGTCGCCTGGTACAAGGCCGCGCAATCCGGCCACGACATGCGCGCCTTCACCCTCGCGCAAATCGCCGCCTACGAAGCCCTCAAATAGACCTACAGCGTCTTCGCCGGCTTATGCCTCGCGGACACATCCGCCATCGCCACGCCATCGGTAAACAGCCGCACGGCCCGCCCTCCGACGATCACCTTCTCCCCAACCTCCACTTCGCAAAACGGGTCGTCGAGACTCTCCGTATCCATCACCTGCCGCCACGGCGTTTTATCGGGCGCGGGGGGCAGCGTGTACTCCACACCCTGGTCAGACGCGTTCATCAACATCAGAAAGCTGTCGTCGATCACCATCGCGCCATCTTCATCCATCACGTCCATCGTCTTGCCGTTCAGCATCACCGCGAACGAGCGGTTCCACTCCGTGTTCCACTGCTCGTCAGAAAGTTCGTTGCCGTCCGCGCCAAACCAGGCCACATCGCGCACCACCGAACCGCGAATTTTACGGTCCTGAAAAAACTTCCTGCGGTGCAAGTTCGGATGGTCCTTGCGCAACGCGATCAGCCGCGACGTAAACTCCAGCAGCCTCTTGCGCGGCGCATCGAGATTCCAGTCGTGCCAGGTCAGTTCGTCGTCCTGGCAGTAGCAGTTGTTGTTGCCCTGTTGCGAGCGTGCAATCTCATCGCCCGCCCCCAGCATCGGCACGCCCTGACTTAGAAACAACGTCGCCAAAAAGTTCCGCGTCTGCCGCTCGCGCAAATTGTTGATGCCCTCGTCGTCGGTCGGCCCTTCCGCGCCCATGTTCCAACTCTCGTTGTCGTTGGTGCCGTCGTTGTTGTCGTCGCCGTTGGCCTCGTTGTGTTTCTCGTTGTAGCTCACCAGATCGCACAGCGTAAACCCATCGTGCGCGGTAATAAAGTTGATCGAAGCGTTCGGCTTGCGACCGTCGTTCTGATAAAGATCGCTCGACCCGGTCAGCCGGTACGCGAAGTCCGAAAGCTGTCCACTGTCGCCCTTCCAAAAGCGCCGCACGGTGTCGCGATACTTGCCATTCCACTCCGCCCACAGTACCGGAAAGTTGCCCACCTGGTAGCCGCCATCGCCCACGTCCCACGGCTCCGCAATCAGCTTTACGCCTGCCAGCGTAGGGTCTTGATGGATCGTATCGAAGAACGCGCCCAGCTTATTCACGTCGTGCAACTCGCGCGCCAGCGTCGATGCCAGGTCGAACCTGAAGCCGTCCACATGCATCTCCGTCACCCAGTAGCGCAGGCTGTCCATCAGCAACTTCAGCACCTGCGGATGATGCACATTGAGCGTGTTCCCGGTGCCCGTGTAGTCCATATAAAAATTGGGCGAGTCCTGCACCGTGCGGTAGTACGTCAAGTTGTCGACGCCCTTCATGCTCAGCATCGGACCCATCTGATTGCCTTCGCAGGTGTGGTTGTACACCACGTCGAGGATCACCTCGATGCCCTCTTGATGCAGACGTTTCACCATCCCCTTGAACTCGACCACCTGCCCCGCATCGTCGCCGCTCGCGCTATACCGCGCCATCGGTGCGAAGTAACCCAGCGTGTTGTACCCCCAATAATCGCGCAGCCCCTTGTCCAACAAATTGCCTTCGTCGATAAAGTGATGCACCGGCAAAAGTTCGACGGCGGTAATCCCCAGCTTCTTCAAATACGACACGCTGGACTCGTGGGCCAGGCCTCCGTAGGTCCCGCGCAAGTTCTCCGGGACGGCCGGATTGCGCATACTGAACCCGCGCACATGCACCTCATAAATCACGGATTCGGCCAACGGCGTCTGCGGCAAAGAGTCCTTGCCCCAATCGAATTCGCCATCCACCACAACGCTCTTCGGAACGAAGTCCGCGCTGTCCTGTTCGTCCTTCTTGGTGTCGTCGCCCGAGGTCACGTCGTACGGAAAAATCGGTCCTTTCCAGTCCACGTCGCCCGCGATGGCCTTCGCATACGGGTCGACCAACAATTTCGCGGGATTGAAACGCTGACCCTGCTGCGGCTCCCACGGCCCCTGCACGCGATAGCCATAGCGCTGCCCATCTTTGATGTGCCGCACAAAGACATGCCACACAAACGCGGTGTGTTCCTTCAATTTCAGACACTCGGTTTCCTTGCCGTCGTCGTCGAAAAAACACAGTTGCACCTCGGTCGCGTTCTCCGAGTACAAGGCAAAGTTCGTCCCTCTCTCGCTCACCGTCGCGCCCAGCGGATAAGGCTTTCCCGGAAGTAGTGTGTATGGCATTGCCTATCTTTCTGTCGTCCTGAAAGCAACTCTGCATTTGCATTTGCTGTTGCTCTTGCTGTTGTTCTTGCTTTTCTTTCTGTCATTCCCGCAGGGAATCTGCTTTCGCCGCCGAGGCACAACTTCCCAGCGCCACAACTTTTCCGCAATCTTTAATAGCTCTTCACCCATAGATGCGTTCTTGCACCCTCGCGGCTGCTCGATCCAAGCATCACTGTACGATCAGCGTGACCGAAACCGCATGCGTGATCACCGCGCCCGCCAGATTCGTAGATGTCGCCGTCACAGTGATCGCCGACGTTTGCGTTGCGCGTGCAGATGTCGGAAAGCTCCGGCTCCCGCATCCAACACTCGACCCACCCAGCGCTACCAGCGCCAACACCATCAACCCCACGCTCCTGCGCCGCCGACGCCCCCACGGAACCGCCAGCCCGAACACCAACACCATCGCCCACCTGACATCCGTCTTCACCATCCGCATCGCCAGCACCGTCGTTTGAATAAACATCGTCACCGCCGCAGAACTGTTTCCCGGCACCACCGCCGCCGGAGAAAAGCTCACCGTCGCCCCCGGCGGCAACCCGCTCGCGCTCATCGTCACGCTGCCCGAAAACGGTCCCGGCTGCGCTCCCACCTGTAGCGTGTAACTCGCTATTGTCCCGCCCTGCACGGTTTGCGTACTGCTGCCATTCACGGCCAGCGAAAAGTCCGGCAACGCGCTCACCGTAATCGCCGTCGTCGCCGAAGTCTCCGCCAAAAAATTATGATCGCCGCCATACACCGCCGCAATCGCATGCGTTCCCGCGCTGGGATTCAAATAAACCCCCGTCGCCGTTCCACCATTGACAGTTCCCGTCCCAACCACCACACCGTTCTCAACGAAGTTGACCACTCCTGTCGGCGCGCCTCGCGTCGACGACCCGACCACCGCCGTCAGCGTCACCGAAAACCCGACATACGAAGTTTGCGGCCCGCTCACGGCGATCGCCGCCGCCGCCGGAACAATCGTAAGCGACCCCGCGGACGACCCCGCCGTCAGCGTATAGTTCGCGCTCGCGACCCCCGAAAGCGAAGCCGCAATCGGATACGTTCCAACGGGCGAAAGGTTCGGCGCGGTCGACGTAAAGTTTGCCGTGACCAGCGTAGCGTCGCGCGCAAGAACGCCCGTCAGCGTTCCCGCAATCGCAGGCGTGAAACTACCGTAGGTCATCGTCGTCGGTTGCGCCGTTGCCGTCACCGCCAGCGGCGCAACGTCCACCGTTACAGCCGGACTCGTCGCCGCCGAATGTACGCCATCCCCGGCAAACGCCGCCGTCAACGTATGCTGCCCCGCCGTCAACGTGTCCGCCGGAAGCGCCACCGCCGCCCCCGCCAGCGTTCCCAAACTCACAGGCACGCCACCATCCAGCAGTGCCACGTTCCCTTGCGCAACTGGCGCGGCACCCATCACGCTCACGCTCGCCGCCCCCTGTCCATACGTCAACGCGGCGGGCGTGGCTAGCGTCACCACCACAACATGCGACGTTCCGCCCAACAACGCATACATATCCGCATCCGTCGCAATCTCCCGCACGGTGCTGTTGTGGGCGTCCGCAAACACCGGCGCGCCGAAGCCCGAAAGCGCGATCCCGCGCGGCGAGTCCAGCGACGCATTCCGCGCGACCGCGCCTTCCGCCGAACGCCCCTGCACCCCATTCCCCGCAACGGTCGAAATAACGCCCTGCGTATTCACCATCCGCAACCGCTGATTGTCCGAGTCCGCAAAAATCACATCGCCTGTCGGTGTCACGACCACGCCGCGCGGCAGAAACAATGTTGCCGCAATCGCCGCTCCTCCATCGCCCCCAAACCCTCGCGCGCCGCTGCCCGCAAAAGTGGCAATCTTCCCGTCCGTTCCAATCACGCGAATGCGGTGGTTGTGCGAGTCCGCCACAAAAACTCGTCCATCGCCGGCCACAGCCACACCCGCTGGCGTATCCATCTGCGCCGCAGTCGCCGCCAGCCCATCGCCCGCAAAACCCTGCACGCCCGTACCGGCGACTGTCGTCAGCACTCCCGCCGACAAACGCCGCAGCCGGTGGTTGCCGCTGTCCGCAATCAACAAACCGCCGCCCGCATCGACAGCCAGCGCCAAAGGCGTGTTCAGCATCGCCAGCAGCGCATTGCCCCCATCACCCGAAAAACCCTTCGCCCCACTCCCCGCAACCGTCTGAATCTGTCCACCCGCAACGGCGCGTATCCGTTCATTTCCCGCGTCCGCAATATAAACTGTCCCATCCGCCGCCACCGCAACCGAAGTCGGCCCGCTCAACAAAGCCGCGGCCGCAGTCCCACCGTCGCCCCCAAACCCCTGCGCGCCGGTCCCGGCCACAACCGTCGTCGCACCCGAAAGCATGACCTCGAAGACCTGATTCGCGCGTGTGTCCGCGACAAACAAATTTCCCGCCGCGTCATACGCCACGCCCGCCGGTAACAAGGGTCTCGGGACCGTTTGCGCCCCACACGCGCCACTCCCCAGCAGCATCGACACCGCTACAAAATCGCCCCACCCGGACCCACGACGCCTCACGAATCCTCCTCAGCAAACACCCCAAACCTATATGCGGATTCGCTGCCATCATACAC
>JALYTE010000244.1 GCA_030854435.1 Acidobacteriota bacterium
CGCGGGCGCGCAACAAGATCAAGCACTGGCTCAATGAACATCAGCGTGTACGCGCGATCGAGATCGGCAGGAAGCTGCTGGAGCGCGAGGCTCGCAAGCACAAACTGTCGCTCGCGAAGTTTGCGACGGCGGATTTAGACCGCATCGCCAACGACTACGGCCTCGGCAACGAACAGGACCTGCTGGCGGGCATCGGCTTCGGCAAGTACTCGACGCGCCAGGTACTCAACAAACTCGAGCCCGGGAGCACCATGCCCGCGGAGACGCCACAACCCGAACCGGGCAAGGTCTTGAACACCATTTCGCACATGTCGAACGCGGTGAAGCGCGTCTTCTTCGGCAAGGGATCGGACTCGCTTCAAGTGGAAGGGCAGGACGATTTGCTGGTCTATCGCGCGCGCTGTTGCAACCCCATTCGCGGCGAGGAAATCATCGGTTACGTCACGCGCGGCAAGGGTGTCGCGGTTCATGCGCGCAGTTGCAGCAACGTGCAGAACCTGCTCTACGAAGCCGACCGCCGCATCGAAGTCGCATGGGCCGCCGCGCCGCCCGACAAGGGGAATTCGCCCAAGCAGCAGACCTATCCGGTGAAGCTCACGCTGCTGTGCGACGACCGCTCCGGCCTGCTCAAAGAGTTCACCGCGATCATCTCCGACGACGGCACCAACATTCGTTCCGTCGAAACTCGCCCGACCCCCGACGGCATCGTTTACGTCGACTTCGTCATCGAGACGGTGGACGTGCGGCATCTTACGAAGCTGACCAACCACCTGCGCAAAGTGCCCGGCGTGCGCGATATTCAGCGGGTGCAGAAGATTTAGCGGTCCAGCGTCAGGGAGTATCATTCATCCATGAGCGTGATCAACATCTCGGAGGAAGAGGCAACGAACAATTTTGGCCCCGTGCTTAAAAAGCTGACGGTTGGAGATACCGTGGTTATCGACAGCGCTGCCGGCCACATTGAGCTTCTTGCCACGCGAGGTCGGGGGCGCACCGTTGCGGAAGCCCTGGAAATTTTGAAGGCACTTCCGGGCGAGCGCGGTGTCATGGACGATGAATTCGCCGCGGACGTTCGGTTTGCGATGGAAAGAACGCGCGCGTTGCCGGACCGTCCTTCGCCATGGGACTGATCTTCGACACCACAGAGTTTATTGCCGCGGAGAGGTCGCACCGGTCCATCGGCGATGTCATCGCATCGTTCGACTCGCAAGAAGAGATCGGCATCTCTGTCGTCACGGTCGCCGAACTTCAGCACGGCGTCCGCCGCGCCCAGGGACACCGGCAGTTGGAGAGGCGACGCCTCCTGCTCGAAGACGCCTTGTCGGTGTTCAAAGTACATCCATTTACGAGAGTCATCGCTCTGCGCGTGGGTGATCTTGACGCCGAGTTGGCGATGCAAGGAAAACGCACAGACTTCGCGGACCTGGTCATCGCGGCGACTGCGCTTGACCTCAACTTCGCGCTGGTAACGAACAACACTCGCCACTTCATGCGAATACCGGATTTGCGCATTTTACCGAGCAGCCTCTAATTCAGTATGCCCATCCGCTTCGCCGTGCCCAACAAAATTTCCAACGCCTGATCGATTTGCCCGCGCGCGTGCTCGCTGGTCATGATGCAGCGGATGCGGGCCTTGCCCTCCGGGACGGTGGGGAAGGCGATCCCCGTCGCCATCACGCCTGCGTCGAACAACGCGCGGCTGAAGTCCATGGTCTTGCGCCCATCGCCGATAATGATCGGCGTGATGGGAGTTTCGCTTGCGGGCGTGGTTTGGCCGCCGATGTTGAAGCCCGCGGACTTCAACTCAGCCTGGAAGTAGCGAGTGTTGGCCCATAGGCGCTCAATGCGCTCCGGCTCCGATTCGAGCATGTCGAACGCCGCAATGCACGTCGCAGCGACCGAGGGCGGATGCGATGTGGAGAACAGGAACGGCCTCGCGCGGTGGTAGAGGAAGTCGATCAAATCGCGCGACCCGCAGACATATCCGCCCAGCGCGCCGATGGCTTTCGACAGCGTTCCCACCTGCACGTCCACCTTGTCGGTGCAATGAAAGTGGTCCACCGACCCGCGCCCATTGCGGCCCAACACGCCGGAAGCGTGTGCGTCGTCGACCATCATGATCGCGCCGTACTTCTCGGCCAGCGCGGCGAGTTTATCCACCGGCCCAATGTCGCCGTCCATCGAAAACACGCCGTCGGTAATGACCAGTTTGTGTCCCGGCTCGCTCTGAACTTCTTGCAGCAATTCTTCGCAGTGCGCAACGTCTTTGTGCCGGAAGACCTTGACCTTGGCGCGCGACAGCCGAGCGCCGTCGATGATGCTGGCGTGGTTCAACTCGTCGGACAGAATGAAGTCGTCCTTGCCGAGAATGCTCGACACAGTTCCCGCATTGGCTGCGAAGCCGGACTGAAACACCACGCAGGCCTCTACGCCTTTGAACGCGGCGATCTTTTCTTCAAGTTCCATGTGAATCCGCATCGTGCCGGCGATGGTGCGCACCGCGCCCGAGCCGACGCCGAACTTCTGCGTTGCAGCAATCGCCGCCTCGCGCAACTTGGGGTGGTTGCATAGCCCGAGGTAGTTGTTCGACGCCAGGTTGATGACCTGCTTGCCGTCGTAGTGGCACACCGCGCCCTGCTCGTCGTCGAGCACGCGCAGGCGGAAGTGCGTCCCGCGCTCGCGCAGGTCGTCGAGTTGGGCGGTCAGATGGGCGAGTTGCGGACGGGTGCGGGGCGCGGTTTCAAGAGAATTCATACATCTCGAATGCTAAACCTTTTCGCCCGCCTTTCTCGTGCGCCGTCTTTGTCGTCGTCTTTCTTTCTGTCATTTCCGAAGGGAACCTGCTGTTCGCAGGCAGCAACCTGCCCGGCGCGGGCATCACAACTCCAGCGACCCAGATTCAGGCAACATTGGCAAACGCGATTCGAAGGAGACCAAGATGATCGAACTGAACATTTCCCGCCGCATTGGCTTCGCCGCAGCCGCAGGGCTGATGTGTCTCGCGCTCCTTGCCGGTTGCAAGAGCAAGACCGACCAAGCCGTCGATCAGGCCAAGGCACAGGCGGCGTCCACCGGAGTCACCCAGCAGATCCAGTACATCGACGGCAACGGAGACACCGTTACCACCACCGTAACGCCGCCGGTTTCGGGGCAGGCGCAGCAGGTCACGACGACCATCGCCTCGCCACCTCCCGGACCTAAGCCGGCGCGGACCAATCCCGTCATCACACCGTATGGCACGCCACCTGCACCTGCACCTGCCCCCGCGCCTAACGGCTCCGGCCCAGGCCCGTCTTCAAACCTGGCTGCGCCATCCGGAGCGTACGACCCCGGCGCGCCCGCAGTTGCTTCCGGAGCGCAAAACGACTACGTGAATCCTCCTGAACCGGCCTTGACCACGAATGCTCCGACGGTCAACGTTCGTATTCCGGCCGGAACGTCGCTCGCCATCCGGATCCACCAGCACATCAGCGTGAAGAACAATCGTGCGGGCGACCGCTTCACGGGCGAGGTGGTCGATCCGGTCGAAGTCAATGGCAACATCGTGGTCCCCAAAGGAACGCCGGTTGGCGGACGGATCGATGCGTCGCATCGTAGAGGGCACTTCAAGGGCCGCTCGGTGCTCGAACTGCGGCTGACTTCGATGGAACTCAACGGCAATCGCTACGCGCTCACGACGCACGACAATGTGCGTTCCAAGAAGGGCAAGGGCAAACGCACCGCGGGCTTCATCGGCGGCCTGGCCGGGGCGGGCGCGTTGATCGGCGGACTCGCTGGCGGCGGCGTTGGGCTGGCTGTCGGTGCTGGCGCGGGAGCGGGTGCGGGAACCCTGATCGCAGGCACCACGGGCAATCGCGACCTCGATATTCCGTCGGAGTCGATTGTGCGATTTCGATTGGCCGACTCGCTGTACGTGCAGTAAGGGTACCCCCCCTCCCCCCTCCCCCAAAGGTACCTTG
>JALYTE010000079.1 GCA_030854435.1 Acidobacteriota bacterium
CTCTTTGTCAACTCCGCCACAAACAAGGACTATCGGGCTGAGGATTACTTCATCGACGAGGTGGTCCCCGACGTGCGCCGCCGCTTTCCGGTGGCCATCGACCCCGCGCGCAATGCCATCGCCGGCATCTCACTGGGCGGTTTTGAAGCCATCAGCCTCGCGCTGCGACATCCGCAAATGTTCAGCTATGCCGGAGGCATCAGCCCCGCGATCCTGATGGCCGCGCGGGCCTTCCCCGCTTCCGCGATCTCCCTCGCCATCAACGACGCCCTGGGGCCGATGGGGAGCGAGACAAGAAATGCCAGCGATCCTTTTCAACTCATCGAGGCCCCGCAACCGGACGCCCCTATCCCGTACTTCTATCTCACCTGCGGCGACAGTGAAAATTTACGGGCACCTATCGAACTGTTCGCAAAACTGCTCAAGCAGCGGGGCCTCCCTTACAAACTGAATATGGCGCGCGGCAGTCACAATTGGGCCCAATGGAACCTTCAGATTCCGGGCCTTGAATCCAGTCTGCTGCAACATTTTGGAATCGACGATGGCCGGCGCGGCGGGAAGAAGTCAAAGAAGCCATGAACCTTCTCGACTGGCTACTCATCGCGCTGCTCGCCTACTCGGTGGTGCGGGCTTTTCTGCAAGGCTTCTTCCGCGAAGCCTTCGCGCTCGTCGGCCTTGTGCTCGGCCTGCTGCTCGCGAGCTGGGGCTATCGCGATGCGGCGCAACGCCTCGCGGGACTGATCGCGTCGCCACAGATCGCGCAATTTGCGGCCTTCCTTTTAATCCTTGCGGTTACTATGGTCATCTTTAGCGTCGCTGGAAGGTTACTGCGGAAGACGGCGTCCGCAATCGGCCTCGGAATGCTTGACCGTGCGGGCGGGGCTGTGTTCGGATTTATTCGCGGGTGTCTTTTGGGTGTCGCGATACTGATGGCCTTCACGGCGTTTCTTCCCACAGGGCAGTGGACGTGGATTCGCGATTCAAAAATGGCGCCGTATTTTCTTGAGGGCGGACATGCGGTATCCTTCCTCGTACCGCAAGACCTGAAACACAAGTTGCGCGACGGAACGGCAAGCCTCAAACACACCACACCCAATTGGATCAAGCCCGGCCCTTAATTGCACACTGAAGAAACGTTGCACACTGAGAAAGTTGCTGTACCGTAAAAGTCCAAGCCTGAAGGAACCGCCCCTACGTGAAACGCGAATTGGACAACCTCGTCTTCCAGATGCATGCCGCCGGCATTCCCTACGCCGAAGCCGTTCGCGAATTTAAAAAGCGTTACATCACCGAAGTGCTCGCGCGACATCGCGGCAACCAGTGCAAGGCGGCCGATGAGTTGGGCATGCATCGCAACACCTTGAGCCGCACGCTGGCCGAACTCGATATGAACACCGCGCAGATCAAGCGTGGATTGCGCCGCCCGCCGCGCTCGGTGCGTCCGGCGTTCCAAGTCGTCGCCAAACAGTCGCTCATCCGCTAAGGAAGGTCTGATTAAGTCCGGCGGCATACCTTCCAGGGCTAAAGCCCATCACGTTTTCGTGCCCTTTACCGCGGGCTGAAGCCCGCTGCTACTCCGGTACAACAAGCGCTCGCACTTAATTCAACCTTTACCTCAAGCTGAAGCCCGCTGCTACTCCGGTACAACAAGCGCTGCACTTAATTCAGAGATTCCGTAATCCACTGCCAGTTCGCGTCCCGCGTTCGTCTAATCCGCAGACCATGCAACGTCTCCCTCATCGCCGCCTCCTTCCGCGCACACTTCGCGTCGCCGGTCCGGCGGCGTTCGCGTTTCTCGGCATGATTGCGCCTGAGGCGCGAGCGCAGGACGCTCCACCTTCAACGCAGACACAAACCACGGCGATCCGCCCGGCAATCTCCGCGCGACAGGCCCGCGCCGCGGACGACGCTTACCTCGCCGGAGCGCGGCAGCTTGCGCACAACGACCCCGCTGCCGCCGAGCGCAGCTTCGCGCGTGCGCTGGAACTCGACCCCGGCAAACCCGAGTATGCGCTGTCGCTCGCCATCGCGACGGAGCACCACGTCAGCGCGCTGGTGCAACAGGCGACCAAAACGCGGCTACTCGGAAACGCAGCGGAAGCGGACCGCCTGTTCGCGGAAGCCCAGGCGCTCGACCCCGACAACGTCATAGTGACGCAGCATCTGAACGAGAGCGCCTTGCGGGGTCTCTCCGCCGCTCCCGGCCCCACGGCCAGCGACGAAATCGCCAAGCTGGGCGGCCCCATCCACGTTCAACCCAGCGCGGGCACGCACAGCTTCCATAGCCGCGGCGACGCGCAAAACGTACTGCGCGAAATCTACAACGCCTTCGCCATCAAGACCACGTTCGATCCGTCCATCGTCAGCCAGAACGTCCGCTTCGATCTTGACGACGCCGACTTCGCCACCGCCACCCGCGTTCTGCTCGGCATGACCCACACCTTCGCGACGACGCTCGACGAGAAAAGCGTGCTGCTCGCCAAAGACACGCAAGAAAATCGCGACCGCCTGGTTCCGCTGGTGGAAGAGACGTTTTACCTTCCGGGACTTCCCGTTGAACAGCTCAACGAACTCAGCAACGTCGCCAAAAATATCTTCGACCTGAAGCAGGTCACGGTGCAGGCCTCGGGCGATCGCATCGTGATGCGCGGCAATGAAGAGGCGATGAAGCTGGTCAACGCGACCTTCGCCGACCTGCTCGACGGCGGGGCTGAGATCGTTCTTCAAGTCCACATTTACGAACTTGACAAGACCCACACGCGCAACATCGGCGCGCAGCTTCCGGCCTCCGCCGGCGCGTTCAGCATCGCGGCCGAAGCGCAGCAACTGGTCAGCGCCAACCAGTCGCTCATTCAGCAAGCCATCGCCGCCGGGTTCCTCGTCCTGAGCGGCTCGCCGCTGAACATGCTGGAGCAGGAACTCGGATTTCTGGTCGCCTCGGGCACGGTCAATGTCGCGCAAGTCACAAACCTGCTGGGCATCTTCGGCGGCGGCCTGACGCTGGGCGGACTTTTCCTCGGCTCCGGCTCCAGCTTCAACCTGCTGCTCAGCTCCAGCGACGTGCGCCTGCTCGACGACGTACAGATGCGCGTCAGCGACAACCAGACCGGCATCTTCCGCATCGGCACGCGCTACCCTATCGTCACTGCGACGTTTTCGAGCAGCGTGAGCAGTTCGCTGGCCTCCGCGCTTTCGGGCGTCAAGATCGGCGGCACCAGCGCCGCCGCGTTGCTGGCGCAGTTCGCCGGCGGCTCGACCGCGACCACCCCGCAGGTGCAGTACGAAGACCTCGGCCTCACGCTCAAAGCCACGCCGCAGGCCTTGAAGTCGGGCCAGGTGCATGTGCGTCTCGACCTGAAGATCGAAGCGCTCGGCGCCAGTTCGCTCAACGGCATTCCGGTGCTCAACAACCGCCAGCTTACGTCCGACATCACCGTCCCGTTGGGCGGAACGGCGCTGCTCGCGAGCGAAGTTTCAGGCCTCGAACAGCATTCCATCGAAGGCCTTCCCGGCCTGAGCGAAATCCCCGGCTTCCAGGGCACCGACAGGATCGTCGAGAAGGACACGGGCGAGTTGCTCATCACCATCACGCCGCGCATCGTGCGCAAGCGGTCGTCGATGGTCGCGAGCCGCCGCCTGGTCGCCAACGTCAGCCCCCCCGAGCAGTAAGCAAGCGTAAGCGCGTTGACCCCAGGCTCGCCCAATGGCTATACTTGCAAAGGCAGGGCGGGAGTAGCTCAGTGGTAGAGTGCTTCCTTGCCAAGGAAGATGTCGCCGGTTCGACCCCGGTCTCCCGCTCCAAATCACCTCTCGACTGCGATGCACTCCAGAAGAATTTTTGCGGGAGCCTGGTGCAGGTTGCCGATCCGAGGCGCGGTACCCAAGTGGTAAGGGAGAGGTCTGCAAAACCTTTATGCGTCGGTTCGATCCCGACCCGCGCCTCCAAACTTCCAACGTACGGTTTCCGTGCGATTACAAGGTCAATTCACCGGCCCATAAACCCACTGTGCCCTGCCGTTACTGCACTTGGCAAATACATAGTGCGCAGAAGCGGTCGCCCCCACAGACAGGTTGCCTCCGGTACAGTTACTTCCCAGGCCACTGGCGATGTTGATCCACGTCAAGCCGTCATCTTTAGACAGCAGCAGGTAGGTTGTGTGGCCGTCTGTATTGTTCAACAACCAGTTTTTTCCCGACATCCATTGCAGGACGTTGACCCGCTGGGAACTCAAATAAGCTGGAACCGGGGTGGGGCTGGGAACTACCGTGACGGCACGCGTGGCGATGTCGATGATATTCACGCTGCTCCCGCCGAACGAGCGGACCGCCATGATCTTAGCCGGACTCTTGTCCAAGGCCAGGCAGTTGTGGGTAAAGCCACTTGCGGCGGTCAGATAGGAGGTGTTTGTCGCGGGATCGCCGTTGAGGGCGATGTTATCCAGTTCACCTTCGCCGCAAGCCCAGTACATATTGCCTTTGCCGTCGCCCAGATCCCATATCCGTAGGCCGAACAGACCGCCCGACCCTCCTCCAGTTCCCGTGCCGCCGCCCGTGATGCCGTACAGGTTGATAATCTGTCGGGTGAAATTGGTTGAACCCGGCGCATCGTTTCTCCAGATGTCGCCAGACCAAGCCGGGGAGAAGTAAGTATATCCAGAGGAGTCGCTGGGAAACGTATAGATATTTGAAGCCGACACTCCCGTCCAACCCGTCACTTTCTTCCATGCCGGAGCGGACGTCGATCCATTCCAGTAATAAATGTCCTGCGTGCTACCGGCCCGCATGGTGATCAGCAGAGTGCCGTTAGGCATCATCCCCATGAGGTAGCTCGTTTCATTTCCAGGCAGCCCCGTCCCGGTAATGTCCGTGAAGATTCCCGGCGTCGCGACCGGCGTCCGGTACACCTTGTTGACCAGGCGCGGCGAGCTTCCGGTGGGTAGCGCGGCCACATAGAAATAGCCGTCAGTCCCCACAAAACTTTTGGCCGGTGTCCCATTTGCCTGTATCGCGCTGGGCAAGCTGGTGAGCTGCACCCACGATGGGGCTGCCACCACGCTGAACGCGGTCGTGCCCGTCGCCGCAGGGAAGCTGCCAACCGCGGCTTGCGACGCTTGCAGAACGACCTGGCCCACTGCAGTGACGGTGACCGTGGTCCCTGAAAGCCGGGCCGGGCCGCTGACCACCGAATAAGCGATCGCGCCCGGCGAGCTTGAGGTCGCGATGACCGCGAAAGGCGCTGCCCCAACTATCTGAGACGGAATGGTCACAAAAGCCAGCGTCGAGCCTTGGCCCGCCACGTTGAAGCTCGTGCTGGCCGCCCCTGCACCGAAGTTTCCAGCGGCTGCCTGGTTGGCATTCAACGTCACAGATCCTGCGCCGGTCAGCGTAACGATGTTGCCCACGATGATCGCAGGCCCGCTGGCCACTGCGTAAGTCACGGCTCCCGGAGAAGCCGAGGTCGCGCTCACCGTGAACGGCGGCGACGTGCCGAACGTCTGGGACGGTATTCCGGCAAAGGTCAGCGTTGGCGTGATGCCCGCCACGTTGAAGCCCGTGGAGGCGCTGGCTGCGGGAAAGCTCCCCGAAGCGGCCTGGTTGGCACTCAAGGTCACAGTGCCCGCGCCGGTCAGCGTGACCGTGCTGCCCGAGACGGTCGCAGGCCCGATTGTCGCCGAGTAGGTCACAGCTCCCGGAGAAGCCGACGTCGCACTCACCGTGAACGGCGGCGACGTGCCGAACGTCTTGGACGGTATCCCGGCGAATGTCAAAGTTGCCATCGTGCCCGCTGCCGTCAGGCTGGTGGTCGCAGTGGTCGCCGCGTAGTCGCCCAGCGCTGCCTGGCTCGCCTGTAGGGTTACGGTGCCCGTGCCCGTCAGCGTGACGCTGCGGCCGGAGATCGTCGCAGGCCCGCTGAGCACGGAGTATGCGACCGCCGCCACCGATTGCGACGACGCGATCACATTGAACGGAACTCCGACGGTCTGTGCCGGCACGGTCGCAAAGGCCAACGTGGGCGTTGCCGGCGTTACGTTGAACGTGGCCGTCGTCGTGGCCGCCGGGAATCCGCCCGAGGCCGCCTGTTTCGCCAGCAGCGTGATGGCACCAGCGTGGGTGACGGTGAATGTGCTGCCGGAGATGCTGCCCGGGCCAAACGTGACGAAGTAAGCGATCGCTCCAGGAGAGGCCGACGACGCGCTCACCGTGAACGGGGTCGCGCCAAACACCGGGTCGGGAATTGAGGCAAAGGTTAGCGCTCCGCTCCCGGCCACATTGAAGCTCGTCGCGGCGACCGCAGCAGCATAGTTGCCGGAAGCCGCCTGGTTGGCCTGGAGCGCCACCGTCCCCACGCCCGTCACCGTCACCTGATTGCCGGAAACGGCGGCCGGTCCACTGGCGACCGCGTACGCGATGCTTCCGGTCGAATTCGTCGTCGTCGTAACCGAGAACGGGGCCGCGCCCGATACCTGGTCCGGTATGGAAACGAACGCCAGCGAGGGACTGCCCGCATTGACCGCGAAGCTGGTCTGCGCGCTGCCTGCGGTGTAGTTCCCTGCCGCCGACTGGCTGGCGTTGAGGACGACGTTACCGGTGCCGGTCAGTGCGACCGTGCTGCCCGAAAGCGTCGCGAGGCCGCTGGCGACGGTGTATGCGATGGCCCCTGAAGAGTTGGAGGTGGCGCTGACGGCAAACGGCGTCGCGCCAAACGTCTGCGTCGGAATGGCGGCGAATTGAAGGGTCGGCGCGCCCATCGATCCCGAGACCGTGACTGTGGTCGATGCGGTCGTGGTCCCGAACGCGTTCCGGCTGGTCAGCAAATAGGTGGTCGTGGCCGCTGGGGTCACGGTGACGGGACCGCGGACAAATCCAACCTGGTCGATGTACTCGTAGGAACCGTTGGTCACGGTGGACGTCAGCGTCACGCTGGTCCCGGCGGTCACGGTGGAAGCGGACGCCGTGAAGCTCACGATTGTGGGGGGCGGACCCGTTGGGGCCGTCGAAGAGTCGTAGATGGCATCCATCTGCACCACGTCGAACGCCGACGATGGGACTGCCGTAAGCGCGCTCAAATCGCTGTCGTCCCAGCGCGCGTCCGGCGTGCCCTGAAAGGACATGTCCGAACCATTGTCGGCGAGGATCATTCCGAACTGCTTCATCGCTTTCAGAATGATCTGGTTGGTTGGCGAAAAGTCTGAGATGTCGAAGTTCGCCTGTAGGCGAATCCGCATCCCCATGATGTTGTCGGTGCTGGGCGAATTGCCCGCAGCGTGGGTCGCAGGGGCCGTGAAGAAGCCGTTGTTCGCGTTGTTCTTGGTGTTCTGGGCGGTAAACCGGATCGCATGGTTGATCGCGCCCGCGACAATCTCGTCGTACCGAACCAGCCCCGAGAAAACGCTCAGGCCCGCGGCGTCGGCCGACATCAGGCCATAGGGCCGCTGTTCCGTGGTGGTCAGGTCCCATATCGCGCTCGACGAGGCCGTCCATCCCGCGTTGCACTGCGCCGCCTGAAAAAGCTCGTACACCACGCAACCGTTGCGGTCCACGATAATCGCATGACGAGCGTTTCCGTCGGTCGGACACTGCGCCGGACTGCCTTCGACAGCCAGGTTCGCGGAAATTGGGTTGAGCGTAATGTCGCTGTCTGACGGAAAGAGAGTGATGGGCACGGGAACGCCCGGCGTCGTCGCGGAATCCACAACCGTGTACGGGATGCCGAAGTTCCCGTTCGCAATCGAACTGAAATCGGGACGCAGGAAGGCCCCGCCCAGGTCGCCATTGGTCGTAATAATCAGAGCTGAGTTCGGATCGATGGGCACCGCGCTAATGTCCCGGTGCCAGGCATCGTTGGGAGAGGGCACAAAACCATTCAGTGCGCCGTTGAAACCCAGGGAAAGATTTGAGCAAGTCGAGGTTTGTGAAACACCGCTACCCGCAAACAGAAAAATGGCAAGAACGAGAAACTTCTTCAATTGCGATCCGACTTCCTTTTGCCGCTCCAGGCGGATTCTTATGTCCACCGAGCAGTACGATGTGTCCCACGGATTGATTTCGTATCCATGCAATGCCAAACCAATGACGCTATGCATAAATCTCGACGAATAAGCTGCGATGTCTTGAAACTAGACGGCCCCTTTTGCCAACGGAATCCCACTTCAGGGTGCGGCGCATCACCTTTCCGGGGGATTAATTTCGGCATTTTGCGCCGTCTCCCGGGCTACTGATAAAGCGCAAAAGAAGCGTCAGTCGCTCGTCTTTTGAATGTCGTTTGTAGC